>DESS01000366.1:3890-28274 GCA_002361335.1 Richelia sp. UBA3308 | reverse complement strand
TTTTAGAGTGAGAGCGATTAAGCTTACGATATAACCCTATTCAAAAGATGGCGGTTATTATCTACTACTGATAAATACTTATTACTCATTATTCATTACTCATTACTCATTACTCTTTACTTATTACTCCTGTATAATAACTGTTTACAGTTGGTAACTAGGGTGTAACTAATGTTAACAATTATCAAAAATCAAACTTGGCGCAGTCGATTGTCTTGGATTAGTTTGCTGGCGCTAGCAGTGCTTTTGTGTTGCCAAAAAAAACCAGTTTTAGCTCAAGTTACTTCTGACAATACTCTACCTAAAAATTCCCAGGTCACCCAACAGGGAAATATTTACAATATAACTGGTGGTACTCAAGCCGGAAGCAATCTTTTTCACAGTTTTGATAAATTTGGAGTACCTAGTGGTGGGGAAGCTTATTTTAATAATGCCCTTGATATTCAGAACATTATTAGTAGAGTTACCGGTAAATCAATATCTAATATTAATGGGTTAATTCGTGCTAACGGTACAGCTAATTTATTTTTGATCAATCCCAAGGGTATTGTATTTGGTGAAAATGCCAAACTTGATATTGGTGGTTCTTTTATCGGAAGTACGGCTGATAGTATTAAATTTGGGGATAATATCGAATTTAGTGCTACAAATCCTGAAAATAAACCTTTATTAACAATCAATCTTCCTCTAGGATTGCAATATGGCAGTAATCCGGGAAAAATTGAGATAAAAGGTAAAGGTGAAGCAGAAAGAAGAACACCAGAATTATTTGGAGTAACATCCGGTTTACAAGTACCAGCTTCTAAAACATTAGCTTTAATTGGTGGTGATGTTTTATTAGAAGGTGCAACATTAAAAGCTAGTAGTGGAAGAATTGAATTAGGCAGTGTTAAAGAAGAAGGGTTAGTTAGCGTTGCCCCAGAAGAAAAGGGTTTTAGTTTTGGTTTTGAGAATAATCAAAATTTTGGTGAAATTCAACTATCTCAAAATTCAGCAGTTGATGCTACTGGAAATGGTGCGGGAGATGTACGAGTAACGGCGAAAAATCTTACGATTATAGATAATTCGGTCATTTCTTCAACTCAAACAGGTACAGAAAAAAGTGCGGGGATATTAATTAATGCCACTGAATCTGTTAATTTAAATGGTATAAATGACACTTTTATTGCCAGCGGTTTATATGCCAATAACGTTAGTGGAGATCAAACAGAATCAACTGGGAATATAACTATTAATACTCAACAATTGACAGTAGGAAATGGAGCTACTATTAGGACTAATGTTTGGGAAGCGGGTGATGCTGGAGATATTAATATTAAAGCGTCTAATTTGAGAATTGAAAGTGGGGGAAGAGTTAGTACTAGTACATTCAAGACTGGCAATGGAGGCAATTTAAACATTGAAGCCCAAGATGTAGAAGTGGTTGGTACGGGCAATAATGGTAATACTCTTAGTGAATTGAGTGCTAAAGCAGAGAAAGGCTCATCAGGAAACGGTGGAAATTTAAATATTACCACTAATAACTTGCTTGTAAAAGATAAAGCATTTCTCTCTGCGAATACATTCAGTGAAGGCAATGGGGGAGATATGACAATTAATGCCTCCTCCCAAGTTGAATTGCTTGCTTTTGGTGGTGGTGGTTTATTTGTTGTGGGAGAAGATTCTTCAACAGGAAATGCAGGCAATTTGACTATCAATACTAAAACAATGCGTGTAGAAGATGGAGCATTTGTTAGTGCCAGTAATAATGGTGAGGGCGGCGCAGGAAATTTGAAAATAACAACTAATGACTTGTTACTAAAAAATAATGTGCGTTTTTTTTCAGGTAGAGTTACCGAAGGTAAGGAGGTGGGAGAATTAAATATTAAAACTAATAACTTGCGAATTGAAGGTGGATCTTCAATGCAGGCTGGTACATCTGGTAAAGGTGAAGATTTTATTATTGATGCCCAAGATATAAAAGTGATTGGTACAGGCAACAATGGTAATACACCTAGTAGCTTGCGTGTTGAAACAAAGAAAAACTCAACAGGGGATGGCGGAAATTTAAATATAAAAACTAAACGAATACTAATAAAAGATGGGGCATTTGTATCTACTAGTACCAAAGGGGAAAGCAATGGAGGAGATTTAAATATTGATGCCGAAGATGTGCAAATAATTGGTTTTGGTGGTAAAAATTCTGATGATAATAATCGGCCATATTTTAGTGGTTTATTTGCAGAAGCAGAGAAAGAATCATCTGGGGATTCAGGCAAATTGACTATTAATAGTAAACGAATTGTTGTACAAAATGGGGGAAGAGTTAGTGCTAGTACTAATAGCAAGGGTAATGGAGGAGATTTAACAGTAAAAGCTGAAGATATACAAATAATTGGTACCGGCAATAATGGTAATAATCCCAGTTCCTTAGGGGCTTCGGCATTGTACAAGTCAACAGGCAATGCGGGAGAGGTGAACATTACTACCAATAGAATGGTTGTTCGAGATGGAGCATTTGTGGCTGCTAATACATTTGGTGAAGGCGATGGAGGAGATTTAAATATTTATGCCGAAGATGTGCAAATAATTGGTTTTGGTGGTAAAAATCCTAATAATAATAATCAGCCACATCCCAGTGGTTTATTTGCTATAGCTCAACCAGAATTCCCAGATGGAGTAAAAGTTAATTCCGTTACATCTGGTAAGGGCAATGCCGGGAATTTAACTATTAATTCCCATACTCTACAAGTTAAAGATAAATCTCAAGTCACTGTGGAAAGTCTTGGGCAGGGAAATGCTGGCATTTTAACATTAAATGTTCGTTCTATTGGTTTAGACAACAAGGCTTTACTTAATGCCAGTACACAAAGTGTAGATTCCAATAATGAACAGGCAACAATAAATATTATTAACGCACGAGATTTAATTCTACGCCGTGGTAGCAATATCTTAACTAACGCAAAAGGCGAAAACGTCCAAGGTGGAAACATTAACATTTATAGCGACATTATAGCCGCCGTTGAAAACAGTGATATAAGCGCTAATTCTACTGATTCTCGTGGGGGTAATATCAAAATTAAAGCTCAAGGCATATTTGGCACCCAGTTTAGACCATTACTTACTCTCAATAGCGATATTACCGCAACAGGTGCAAGTGAAGACTTAAGGGGTACCGTAGAAATTATTACTCCCGATGTCAACCCAACTAATGAATTAACTGAATTACCATCCATACCTATTAGCACTAAATTAGCACAAGGTTGCTATAGTCCCGGTTATGCTCAAAACAAATTTTTTATCATCGGGCGTGGTGGCTTACCGCCAAAGCCTGAAGACAAGATAACCCCCTCCGCCGTGCGAGTTGACTGGGTTGAAAACAGTTTTTCTCATAGAGATAACAAAGTAAAAACAACTACAGAAAAACCCAAATCTATCGTAGAAGCTACAGGTTGGATATTAAACGATAAAGGTGAAATCATATTTACTGACAATCCATCTGTAGCTACAGCCAATAATTTCAGGCAGCAATCTATTCAGTGTCAATAAAAGAATAATATCAAGTTCTACCTTGCCCTAAGAGGATTTTTGGAAAGTCAAATATGCTGTATCTTTTTATTTACAGCATATTTCATCTTGGTGAGGTACATCATAAACGGGCAGGATGCCCTTACCACAAGAGTTTAATAATTAATGTTTGTACCTCATGTACTTGTAAAGTGCTGTATAATTAATGGCAGCGAACTTTATAAAAATGATTTATTTTTTTGATTTATTTTTTTGATTTATTTTTTTGATTGAATATTTGATTAATTTTTTAGTGTTTGTGATTTGATGTATCATATCAGATTTAGGATATTTTTTGACAACGGCAAAGAAGCTCTAATTTATGCTTCCGATTTATTATTACTTCGGGTAGAAAGTCCCATTGACTTAAGCAAACGAGTAATATGATAATTACTAAAACTAATTCCTAACTCATTGGCAAGATGTTTATTTAGGCATTGTGCCGTCCAACGTTCAAATGCATAACCATATTCTCGCGGACTATTATTTACAAGTTCTTTCAAACGTTGAAGATACTCTTCGTTAACAACTTTAGGTCGTCCGATGGGAGAATCATTCCATTTATCAAATTTACCTGTTTTGAGCATAAAAATCCAGTATCGTGCAGCCTCTTGAGAACAACCTAGTTTTTTACATATTTGTGCCTGAGATTCACCCGCATCTGCAAGCAGCATAATATGAATGCGACGGCGAAATTCACGACGTAAATTAGTTTCTAAGTTTTTTTCCAATACTTGGCGCTGGGAAGGTGTTAAATACAAGCTCTCTAGTAAATTCATTGTTTCCTCTTTGTATACTTCGCATCAGACAACCCATTTAATCGGGAGTGTTTGTTTAGAGAAATATCGTAAGTATTCAAATTGACAAGTATATACAAGCGCCTCAAAACAATACGCAAGTTTTATTTTTATTGTCAAATGTCGTTGCTTAGTTACTACCTCGCTCAAACAACTTTTTCGCGAATTCATCCCATTAAATCTATTTCTCGTAACAAAACTTCACACAATGAAAGTTAAATTACAGTTAAAGATGATTTAAGAATAATTTAAAATAATTAAATAATTAAATCATAAAAACATAATTGATCCAGTTATGTGATTTAAACTTTTGAAAAAGTATTGACACTCAGAGAATATAGTTTTAAAAAGAGAGCAAAGCCTAATATCAACTCTAGGTGATTAGAGAAATATCTATGGATATAAATCACCTTCATAAAACATGTTCTGTGAAAGCGTGTTTTATCTTTTGGATAAGTAGGTAAGTGTAAATAGATTGGACTCGGTTTGATTAGGCTTTGAAAATAATGTTTTTCGTAATTGCGATCGCACTAAGTTCATGACGAATTACTTATCGCGAAAGCCTTTAGAAGTCACGAAATTTTCGATTATCCTCATAAATTTATGGGGTTGAGGATGTCGGAATTTAGGATTTCCGCAATTAGAACTGGCCTTTAAATGTTATTGGTTGAAACCATTGATAATCTAATCCCGGCATTACCCCATTGCCCCGAAGCTGTAAGCCGCAGTTCCCTTATTACACCTTTATGTGCGGTTTAGGCTTAGCTAGCTAGCTAGCTAGCGTGCGCTTTGCATTGCCAGGGTTGCGTGGCAACCTAAATCTAAAATTTTTTCGGTTATGTAATTAATGAGGAAAAAACAATGGAAGAGAATCTCACAGTCGAAAAAGCATTAGAACTTGAAGTAAAAGAAGAAAATCTCACAGTCGAAGAAGAATCAAAACTTGAAGAAACTGCACAAGCAGAAGCATTACAATCTAACGCCCGACAGGAAGCAGTTTTTGAAGCAACGGAACCAGTCGGCTCAGAATTAGATTCACAACAGCAAGCTGAATTAGAAGAAATAAAAGAAGAAGAAGAAGTCACATCTCAAGAAGCAATAATACTCGAACCGACTCTAGAGCAAGAAACTCAATCAGAAGTATTGGAGCAAATTGAAGAAAATAAATTAATAGTACCTAAGCGCCAAGGAACAAACCTTACAGTCAATCAATTTTTAATTAATGTTATTCAAGGAACTCCGAAGCCAGACACACTTAATGGTAGTCGTGGTGCGGACATAATTGATGGAGATCAAGGTGATGACAAAATCTTTGGAAAAGCTGGGAATGACTTACTTATAGGAGGAGGTGAAAACGATTTAATCGAAGGAAATGCAGGGAACGACCTGATTTTTGGAGAAAACGATCCTAGTGTAAACCCAAACTTTACTGGAATTGGCAATGATACCCTCAAAGGTGGTGGGGGAAATGACAATCTTAACGGACAAAACGGTGAAGACGAGCTTTTTGGGGGAAACGGAAGGGATACTCTCAACGGTGGAAATAATAATGATACCCTCAGAGGTAATAAGGGACGAGATATTCTTAATGGACAAAACGGCAAAGATGTCCTTTTTGGAGGTTTAGGAAGTGATATTGCTATAGGTGGAGATGATGACGACATAATTTTTGGTGGTAATGGAGGAGATGTTCTTTTCGGGGATGCTATTGGTAGAGGTTCTGGTGTCAGTGGTAACGACGATATCTCTGGTGGAAGAGGTAAAGACCAACTTTTCGGTGGTTTAGGAAACGACACCCTTAGAGGAAACCAAGGACAAGATACACTTGTTGGCGGACAACGTAATGATGTTCTCGAAGGTGGTAATGGAAATGACCAATTGATTGGTACGGAAATCGATTTTTTTGGTCGTCGAGAATTAGGATTTGGTAATGGCGAAAGAGATACTTTAATTGGTGGTAGAGGTAATGATACTTTTGTTTTAGGACTTGCTGAAGCTAATGGTAGAGATGAAAATGGCAACGATGTTGAAATTGAAGATGTAGTTCTTTATAGCAATAGCAATGTCAGAAACAGTGGTACTAGGGATTATGGCTTAATTACTGATTTTGGCTTTTTCAATGACGGTGTTAATGTTGGCGTAGATAAAATTCAATTAGCAGGTTCCCAGAGTATGTATTCTTTAGGTTTATCTGTTGTTGATGGTAATTCTGGTACGGGAATATTTTTGAATGAAGGACAGAATGTACCCGAATTAATTGGTCTTGTTGAGGGAATATTTAATGAACTTAATTTGAGTGATACAAATCAATTTGTTTTCGTTTAATCTGATAACTAGATAGTATTTGTTAACGGGTATTACAAGCTTTTTAATCGTATTTTCTAGTAATAAGTGATAGATATAGCGGTTTTGGCGTTTACTGCAATCACCGTTTTAGTAAAACTAGGACGGGCAGGGTTATCACAAGAATATATTTGAAGTAAGTGAAAATCACAGTAATAAAAAACCCTATTAATTATTACTAGAAAATTGACTCCTGAATCAATACCAACTATCGGTTTAACAGCTAAAAACAAACCAACACATTAGAAATAAAAGGAACACATGGCTTCTACAAATTTATCTGTTGATTTCGGTGAAGTTATTCAAACACCGACAATTTTTCCTAACGAACAAGGTAAGATTGAAGTTACTATTAGAAATGAAGGAAATACAGATTTTAACGGACCTTTAAATCTGAAACTTTATGCCTCTACCGATAATGTATTAGATTTGAAGGACCTAAATCTAATAGACGACTTTAGTACAGATGGCGATCAAAGTCCTTTGCTCACAGGTACAGATGAACTTTTAGGTACTCTTGAACAAAATAATATTACTTTAGCTCCTGGAGAATCTCAAACTTTAACAATAGATTTCGCTGGTTCTGATTTTCGGACTGCCAGCGTTGTTTCACCAGGTTTATACTATCTATTTGCAGAAGTAAAACCGGGTAATAATATCACAGATACTGATTTAAGTGATAACCAAGCTAGTCAATTAATTACTCAAGGTGATGCTGTTATTCAATGGAATTCAATTCTTTTAAATGCCATCCAAGCTAGCGGAAAAGTTGTTGAACCTGGAGATGATGAAAAAGTTGGTAAAGGAACTGCACCACCATTAGCAGCACGCAATCAAGCAATAGTTCATAGGGCAATTTATGACGCTGTTTCCCAAGCACCAGCCGCATCTGATGAAGCAGCAGTGGTGGAAGCAGCTTATCGGACAATGACTAGTGTTTTTTTAGATCCAGACATAAACTATTCAGACACCCCGAGTATAGACCAAAACATTAGAGATTCCTTAAAAGAATTGTTTGACAGCCAGTACGAGAGATCGCTGAGTGAAATTCCTAATGGTTTCGCAAAGAGACAAGGTAGAAGAATCGGACGACGAGCTGCTAACAATATACTAAACGAACGGGAAAATGATGGTTCAGCAACAGCACAAGTACCCTTCACAGAAGGAAATGGTATAGGCGACTGGAAATTTACTTTCAGTGATGGTGACACCACAGATCAAATACCGGGTTTGGTAGACGAAGCATTATTACCAGATTGGGGTTCAGTGACTCCATTTGTGCTAGAAAGCGGTAATCAATTTCGTCCGTTTACATTCCCCCAATATAATAGCCCCCAATACGCTCAAGAGCTAAATGAAGTCAAAGCATTAGGGGCAGAAAATAGTAGCGATCGCAACGCGGATCAAACAGAAATAGCACTATTTTGGGCATACGATCGCAGTGATTCTTTTAAACCACCCGGGCAATGGAATCAAATTGCTCAAGAGGTAGCATTAGACAAAGGTAACACTTTAGAAGAGAATGCCGAATTATTTGCAGTACTAAATACAGGTTTAGCTGATGCAGGTATTGCAGCATGGGATTCAAAGTATGTATACGAACAAATTCGTCCCATAACTGCGATTCAAGAAGCAGACAAGGATAACAACCCCAACACCATTGCCGATCCCGATTGGGAACCTTTGTTAGATACTCCCCCATTTCCCGATTATCTATCGGGGCATTCTGTGTTTGGTGGTGCAGCAAGCGCAATTTTGGCTCGTTTTTTCGGCGACAACACCAGTTTTGAAATTCCTTCCATGGAATTACCGGGTGTTTCTCGTTCATACGGTAGCTTTACCCAAGCCGCTAATGAAAATGCCGATAGTCGTCTTTTTGGTGGGGTTCATATTAACGCTGCCAATGTAGACGGAGTAAGTGTAGGCCAAGAGGTAGGTAATTTTGTGTTTGATAACTTTTAGATACCTTGAAGAAGGGGGACTTTAACGTCTAAATCATCCATCAAAATTCCGCAAACCCGGTTTTTTCAAAAAGCCGGGTTTTTCAATAACAAAAATTATTGTTACCAGAATATATTGCTATAGTTCAGCTTTGAATACTAATATACAGCAGTTTTGAGATAAATGGAGTACAGTACAATTTTTTTACATCGTATGATTAGTTACATTAAATCTCTGTTAATGTACCTCGTTAAACTGCATGACTTTAGTCATGTTTTTATATGACTTTTTCTATTGATTGCCACAACGCCCATTCGATAATTTTAAATTAAGAATAATTCTCGATTATGTTACATATTGCCATTGGTTTCAGAAATAGCAGAAAAAATTCGACAATCTTATATAGAAGTATTTATCAACTGTTAGGGGAAGTTAAGGTATGAATGTTAAACAAATACATAATCATTGTATAGAAAATTTTTTCACTCTCCCCTTAAATACTAAATTAACTCAACAACCCATCGGTAATTTTAATCTAGATGGTTCAATGTTAGTAGCGAATCTTGAATCGGAAATAAATACTTACGAACTCAGCGAATATTACGCCCAAAAAATGCAAAATGCGGGTTGGGAAAAAATTTCTGAGGGTGTAAATTCATGGACGAACTGGAGTATATGGAGATTAAAAGATGAAGAGAATATTTTGTGGCAAGGATTAATGAAATTTAAAGTAATTGAAGGTAAACAAAATCAATATTCTGCTACTTTATCCGTTATTAAAGAGTAAATTTACAAAAAAAATGTAAAGACGGCGTGCACGCCCTGGTGCACGCCGTCTCTAGATAATTTTTCCCAGGAGTACAATTAACCCCGCGTATTTTATCTATGGTGAACTACTAGCAATGCTTTGCAATTTTGAGTTTGAGTTTAAATTTGAATTTTTCTGTATAAACAATCATTTACAAATGCTTCCTAAACGATAAAATATTCCCTGAAACTCACCTCCCCTAAAATAACCTTGATACTAAAACGCTCTCCCGGCTCGCCACTCAAATCTAACTGGATATGCTGATTGGATTCTGTCGTTTTTGTATCGATTATTGCTTCTGAGTACTCATCGAGCAATATCAGTTGCAAGTTGGCGGGTAAATATATTTGACTTAAGGCTGGCTTAAGTTCGATCAGAATGTTAATATTTACATCTGATTCTGGAGTGATGGTCACAATCAAAGCGACTAATTCACCAACCGTTCCAAATTTTAAAACTTTGCAGCGTTTCAAATCACTTGCTTTCAATTTACTTCTAAAAGCAAAACCAGGCTCAATCCCTTGGTTACCTAAAACTGTTTCTATAGTCTCCCAACCAGTTTCAAAAACATTTTTTAACCATTGACTCAGGTTTACTAATGGTGTGAGTTGATGTAAGTAGGCCAGAAAAAATTCCAGTGAATGTAAATTATCTAGAGATAAATCGCCGCTAGTACAGTGGGGCGTAAATCCTCGCAATGTTGCTTCTCGAGCCTGCTCATCAATTTCTACTATTACATAAGCAATCCTTTCAATTCCAACCAAAGGAGGAATATAACAACTGTAAGCCCCCGGTTTAATAGGGCGACATTCTAAACTACCTTTGCCAGTTACCCATAAATCTGCCACATCTTCAGCTAAACGTACCGAAGAGTTCCAACTATCCCCTGCTGTAACCTCAGTGGGAATACCAAGAATACGCAAGTAATTATTAACGGCACATACAGCAAGGGTATTAAGATAAACCTGTTGTGCTTTCTCTTCGGTTGGCTGTTCGTTGGCAAATTGCCGCGCTATCTGTAATATTTCTGATGTTAATGGTATCGTAATAGACCAATCCACAGTTGGAAATTGGTTATTTTTATTCATGACACTTGTGTTTTTCAGGTATGTTTAGTGCCGCCAGGAACAATATCTTATTGTTCAATATAACCTTGGGATAAACCGAATTCCCGTAACAGAGGCAAGCATTTACGGTTATAAAACTTGGGTAAATCTTTTGCCTCTTGTGGATTTAGTTTAAATTCTGCGGCAATAGTTTGCCAAGAAGGCGTATCTGGAGGAAGTCGTCGTAAAATTAAAGCTTGAGCGTTAATTTCGGGACGTTTACGGAAGCAAATATTGCGTAATCGTTCGTCTGAATCATTTTTAACCCATAAGATCGTCTTTTCCCAAATATCCATGACTGATTGAATATCTGGGGGGGCTGCGACATTATCTACGGGGTTAGTTGTAATTCCTTGTTCTGTTTGTATAGCTGTAAGAATCCGTCGCGTCTGTCTATTTTTACCATCTCGCATTCTCCTCAATCGCTTTTTCAGTTCATCATCAAGCCAAACAATCGGACTTTTAATATCGGGATTATATTCTTCAGGATGCTCGCAACAATATTCCCACATTTCTTGGAGAGCATCATTATAGTACGATGTATGCTCCTTCCAAAGCTTGCCAGATTTCATTACTATTAGATATACCATTGCCAAAACTTGCTGACGCTCCAAACTTCTGGGTGGATGATTACACGCAGTTTCAATCAGCTCGCGGAGTAATAAATCTATCTCATTCATAAAAAGATCTACGAAAATGTTTTACTTTACCTTCAAGGCGTGACGTATTAAAATACCCGCCTTTTTTGCTCCTGCGAGAGTTTGTGACTGTAATGAAAATACACTTCCGTATCTTATTATTCCGCTTCAGCTTTAAGAATGGTATCTGTAGATAGACTGTTTTTTATCCTCATATGATTTGCCTTATTTAGTTACTACGATTAACAAAGAGGTTTTTCGCACATTGTTGTAAATAATTTTTTCTGATATTTTGCGAAATTCCTGCTTCACAGACGTAGTAAAAATTTAGTACAACCCGCAGGTTATCAGTTATTCCGATTCAAGAGGCTTCTATAATCTCATAGAGGTTAAATATCATACCAGTAGGGTGGGTAATGGGGGATATTAATTCATAAGGCGTTCAATACAAAACTACTACTGGTTTAAAACAGAAAAATATTTTCAGATTAACTGCATAAGTCAAAATTTGCTTCATATATATAGTTAATGGGACAAATTAGCCAATGTTGACGGAGTGTAACCAAATAGTACTGCAGGTGAGTTGCTAGTAGCGCCCATTATCTGAAGATTAAACAGCCGTATATTTTGTTTTTCCCATCTTTCTAGCGCTTTCGAGGTATTATCAATGTTAAACAAAGTTCCAGAACCAAAAATGCACGCTATTCGATGGATAATTGTCATTGGATGGTTGATTTTAATTTTTTCTTTGTTTTATGACCCCATCAGCCATAATTGGACAGATCCAAATAACTTATTTTCTCCCTTTCGTGATTCTCTACAACCTGTTTTAGTACAAGGAGAATATCTTCAAGAATTTCCTTATCCCATCGGAGCGCGAGTTTTTTGGGGAATGGTTATTCCTAGTGCGATTATGATTTTATTAATTTTTGGTCATGAAACTTGGCGGCGGATTTGTCCCCTGTATTTTTTATCCCAAATTCCTCGGGCTTTAGGATTAAAACCATTACTGAATATTGATAAAAACCGTTGGTTAGTTAGGAACCATTTTTATTTACAATTTACTCTGTTATTTATTGGATTAAATTCGCGGATTTTGTTTGTCAATTCGGATCGGTTGGCTTTAGCTATACTTTTGATTACGACAATATTATCAGCAATTACAATCGTTTTTCTCTATGGTGGTCGTAGTTGGTGTCATTATGTTTGTCCATTTGGGATTGTACAAATGATATTTACGGGGCCACGAAGTTTACTAGGAAGTAATGCTTATCTTGCACCTCCTCGGAGTATTACTCAGTCTATGTGTAGAACTGTAGATCAAACAAGTGGTCAAGAAATAAGTGCTTGTGTTGGTTGTAAATCCGCTTGTTTTGATATCGATGCAGAAAAAGCTTATTGGGAGAATTTACAGAAACCAGGTAGGAAATTTGTTCAATATGGTTATTTAGGATTAGTAATTAGCTATTTTGTTTACTATCGATTGTATGCAGGGAATTTTGATTATTACTTTTCTGGGGCTTGGGTTCATGAAGAAAATCAATTAGGAACGCTTTGGAAACCGGGTTTTTATATTGCCAACCAAGGGATTAATATACCTAAAATTTTTGCCGTTCCCTTAACTTTTGTTGTGGGTGTAACAATAATTTATTGGATTTGTCGCAAATTAGAAAAACTTTATACTGGTTATTTGAAACGAAAGTATCCTCTTATTAGTTATAAACAGATTTTACATCGAATTTTTTCGCTGTGTACTTTTATTGCTTTTAATTGCTTTTTTATTTTTGGAGGTCGTCCAGAAATTCTCAGATTACCTTTTGTGGCACAATTCTTATTCAATGGGTTTGTAGTATTAGTCAGTGCTGTTTGGTTAGTTAGGACTTGGAATCGCAGTGAAGAAAAGTACAATAAAGATAGTTTAGCTCATAGTTTTCGCCGTCAACTTGAAAAGTTACCAATCGATGTATCTTCATTTCTAAATCAACGTTCTTTGAATGATTTGACATCCGATGAACTATTTTTACTTGCTTCAGTTCTACCTAAGTTTAGACAAAAAGAATGCTTGAAAATTTACAAAGCAATATTAAAAGATGGTTTATTCCAAGGAAATTTCACATCTGCCCATAGTTTACAAGCTCTCCAAGAAATACGCTCTCATTTGGGTTTAAAAGAAGAGGAGCATTATGCGATATTATCCGAATTAAGTAGCGAAATACCTCACTTGTTATATCAAAATAAACCTCAAACAAAAATCGTTCCAACTGGGATAAATTATCCTAATTATTCCGATGAATCAACAGAAGCTGACTTACCAACATTAATTAGGGATAAACGAAATTAACAAGTTTAAAAAAGGGAGTTAAAGTCCCCCTTAAAAAGGGGGATAATGGGGGATCTAAAAGCTCCCAAATTTATTATGTATGGGAGCATTAATTGCTTGCTATAATTCGAGTTGACTTTTACAAATTATTCGATCGGCATTTACGGAATATACCGCAAAAGTGCTGAATTTATTATTGCGATTAAGGGCTATTTCCTCCCTTTGAAATTTGAAGACAGCGAAAACAATAATAATAGTACAATCATGAAAATTACAGCCTTTAATTATATAGCAGGCACCTTCGGGGAAAAAACTATTATACCGATTGAAAAAACTCTACCTAAGTGTTTAATTGGCAGAAATCCAAATTGCGATTTTATTCTCAATAGTCCTGAAGTCAGTCGCGTACATGGTATTATATTTTATCAAGATCAAAAATATTATTATATTGACCTTGCCAGCACCGATGGTTCTCGTGTTAACAATCAGGCTTTGATGGTAAATCAAAGTATTCTATTACAAGAAGGTGATGTGATTCGGATTGGCGATTTTTTTGTTTTGTTTGAATCTGAAGAAACAAACTCGGAATTAGACAGCGAGTCTTTTTTCAAGCAAGAAACCGTAATGACTCCGACTCCAACTCTAAATCTACACCATCAGCCCAAAGAATTTATAGTTAAATGTACTAAAGTTATTGAAGAAACACATAATGTCAAAACTTTTTCCTTAGTTGCAGAGCCGCCCATTTTATTTAATGATGCATCATTTAATTACAAACCAGGACAATTTGTAATGCTGGATTTGGAAATTGATGGCAAACCTTTTAAACGTGCTTACTCTATTTCCTCAAGCCCCTCACGACCTTATAATTTAGAAATCACCGTTAAACGTGTTTCTCCATCATTAAATCAACCCGACTCACCTCCAGGTTTAGTTTCCAATTGGTTGCACGATAACTTTACAGTTGGAAATAAACTTAAAATTAGTCCCCCAATGGGCGATTTTACTTGTTTTGATAATTCTCACCAAAAACTTTTATTTATTAGTGCTGGTAGCGGTATTACACCCTTAATGTCTATGTCTCGTTGGCTTTGCGACACAAAAACCGATTATGACATCATTTTTATATATAGCGCCCGTAGCCAAGAAGATATCATTTTTTGCCAAGAGTTACAATTAATGGCCTTAAGATATTCTAATTTTCACTTAGCTATTACTTTAACTACTGAAGAATTTGATTCAAATTGGTCTGGGTATACAGGCAGATTGAATGAGACAATGTTATTGGAAATCGCTCCCGATTTTGGGGAACGCATTGTTTATAGTTGTGGCTCTGCAGGTTTTCTTGAAAGCCTTCAAAACATGCTTGAACAACTAAAATTCCCCATGCACAATTATTATCAAGAAAGTTTTGGTTTATCGAAAAATCCCCAACCTGTTTTAACATCGGAGAACAAATCTTCTACTGAAAATCCGGTTGTAGTTTTTAGAAAGTCCCAACAAGAGGTAGTTTGCGATGCTAATGAGACTATTTTAGAAGCCGCTCAAAGAGAAGCCATTAGATTACCCTATGCTTGTCAAATGGGAGTATGCGGACAGTGTAAGTTACGTAAAATTTCTGGTGAAGTTAGTTATGAAAAAGACTTCGGCTGCGAAGATGATTTTGTTCTTACCTGTGTTGCTAGAGCTGTTGGAGATGTGGTAATTGAAGGGTAATATTTTTTCGAGCAGAGTTTTTGATGAGAAAATTAGTTGTACTAAAACTCGATGGTGATTTAGAAGCAGGAGTGCGGGTGAGGCTGGAAATTGGTAGCGAAGGCGCACGCCCAATTATAGAAGTTGCTTGTAGTTTACCTGCCATGCCACAAATGGTGAGTGCAATTGATCGGTGGTACTCCATGTATGGAAATTTGAGTCAATTTACCCGCATCAAAGTTAATAAAATTGTTTATGGTTCCCGAGATAAAGAAAGGCAAGATTGTTATCAGAAAGGCTGCGAATTACGCGATTATTTAAATCAATGGTTGTTGTGCGAGTCGTTTCGCCCAATTCGTGAAAAATGGCTGAAATATTTGATGCCATCAGATGAAATACGAGTATTGATTAGTACACAGAATCTGCTGCTTAAAAAACTTCCTTGGCATTTGTGGGATTTAATCGATCGCGATTATCCCAAAGCTGAAGTCACTTTAAGTGCTTATAATTTAGAACAGATATCGAGACCGCAGACATCTATCTCTAGAAGTAAAATCAAAATTTTAGCGATTTTAGGTCATAGTAATGGAATTGATGTAAGACAAGATAGACAGTTATTAGAAAATTTAAGCAATGCTGACACAACTTTCTTAGTGCAGCCTCGACGACAAGATATAAACGAGCAGCTATGGAATCAAAATTGGAACATTCTATTTTTTGCAGGGCACAGTCAGACTGAAGGCAATACAGGTAGGATATACATTAATAGTGAAGATAGTTTAACAATTGCAGAACTTCGGTATGCTTTGAGAAATGCCGTTAACAACGGTTTGCAGTTGGCAATTTTTAACTCTTGCGATGGATTGGGATTGGTTGCCGAGTTACAGGATTTGCATATTGGACAAATAATTGTCATGAAGGAGCCTGTACCGGATTTTGTTGCTCAACAATTCTTAAAGTATTTTCTCACAACTTTTTCTGGGGGAAAATCTATATATAATGCAGTTCGTACAGCAAGAGAAAAATTACAAGGCTTAGAAGCAGAATATCCCGGTGCCAGTTGGCTACCCATAATATGCGAGCATCCTACAATCAAACCCTTGGAATGGAAGCAATCAGTTGAAACCTCCTGGAAAAGTTGGCGAACATTAGTATTAGCTAGTTTACTGATTACAAGTTTAGTAATGGGAGTGCGACGGCTGGGGTTTTTGCAAAAATCCTCACTATATGCTTACGATTTAATCATGCGATCGCGTCCGGATGAAGGGCCAGATGAAAGATTGTTAGTAGTAGGAATTAGAGAAACAGATTTTCAACTACCAGAACAGCAAAACAGAAAAGGGTCATTAAGCGATAGTGCATTACACAAATTGTTACAAAAATTAGAGCCTCATCAACCACGAGTAATAGGGTTGGATATATTTCGGGATTTTCCGGTAAACGGTGAGTTTGAGGAATTGAAAACTAGGTTATCAACAAGTAATAACTTTTTTGGTATATGTCATGTAGGCGAGCCTTCACGAAAATATCGGGGAATCGCACCTCCGCCGGAAATAAAAGAACAACGTCTTGGTTTTAGCAACGTTTTACCAGATAATGATGGTATTTTACGCCGCTATATTTTATCAATGGATGTACCGGGTACGTCCAATTGTCCCACAACATGGTCTTTCGGTTTCCAATTAGCGTTACATTATTTAAAATACGAAGGAATTGAACCATTATTTAAACAAGGAAATTGGCACTTAGGTGACGTTGTTTTTTCACGCTTACGCTCTGGTAATGGTGGCTATCAAAAAGCAGATACTTGGGGAAATCAGGTATTAATTAATTATCGATCAATTCATTCTCCCAATCAAATTATCGATATCGTTTACCTCGAAGATGTTTTAAGAGGTAAAGTCAGTGCCCAACAGATAAAAGACAAAGTAATTATTATTGGTGTAATTACTCCCAGTTCTAGCGACCATTTTCGCACGCCTTACAGCGAGATATTACCAAGATCCGAACAATATATGCCAGGAGCAATACTACACGCTCAAATGGTGAGTCAGATATTAAATGCAGTGTTAGATAAAAGACCTTTATTATCAGCAATACCACTTTGGGGAGAAATCTTATGGATTTGGAGTTGGAGTTGCGTAGGAGGAATTTTAGCTTTACAGATTCCTTCGTTACGTTGGCTCGGTGGTGCAACTTTAGTTACTAGTGTAGTGATATACGGAGTTTGTTTTTTTGTATTTATTAAAGGTTTGTGGTTGCCACTTGTCCCAGCAATATTAACATTTTTGACAACTACAGGATGTTTAATAATTATTTATAGATATCGCGATCGTCTATGAGTTTAATTTTGGCACAGTCTGCCCTGGTTATAATATAGGAATTACTACATAAACCGTAACAAAATGTCAAGTAAATAATTTATACAATATTGATATTAGAACTTATATCCTTGACTTTTGTATTGAAATTATTCAACATATGAATAAAAAAAACTCTGTGTTCCGAGGCAGTACCTTTGGGTTCCTCTGGGTTAAAAATCACTATAGAAAATTTTAAAATTAAAAATATACAATTTAAAATATAGAATTAAAAATATAGTTAGCTATGGCTTACATAAAATATTGTCAACAATTATTAAAGCTTTTATTAACGATAAACTTGGTATTGGTGACTTCCATACCCACAAAAGCTGTACCAGCAAATTCATCTACAAATAAACAACCAAATAATACCACTAGACCAGTTAAAAAGAAGCCGAGAAGAAATACACCATTATTAAATAGAACCCGCCAGACTCGTAAAAAACGTAGAGACTTTGTATATTTTAGACAACCCCAACGTCAAGGAACACCACAAGGAACTAGACCAGCAGGAAGTCGTAACGCTTGTATTGTAGCAGAAGAAATACCACTTACTGCCTTAGTACCTCTGACAAAAAAAGCAGATGGTAGAGAATTACGTTGGGGATTAACAACAAAAGAATATCCGAAATTTTGGTTTTACGTTCCCTATGAATTAAAAACTATAAAAAAAGCGAAATTTTCCTTACGCAATCGGCAAAACCATACAATTTACGAAACACAATTACAATTAACTGATGCACCAGGAGTGATTGGTGTTTCTCTTCCACCCAGCACACCATCATTAGAAGTTGGTAAATGGTATCAATATTATTTATTCATAAATGTAAATTGCACTGATTACAGATTTTCTCGTAAACAAGTTGCTCGAGGATGGGTGAAAAGAGAAGCCATGGCTTCCGGTTTTCAAATTCAGTTAGATAGAGTCTCGCCGCGTCAGAGGGGATTATTTTATGCAAAAAATGGTATTTGGTATGATGCCATGGCATCTTTTGCCGAACTTAAATATGCATCTGAGATAAATTCAGAGTGGATGCAAATGTTAGAGTTAGTTGGCTTAGGAAAGATCGATCGCCTACTAGTAATGCCTAACAAATCCCTTCAAAAGGCAAAATTAAGCATTTGACATTTCCATAAAAAGAAGCCTTTTTTTTGTGTTCAAACATAAAGATTTAAACAAGAGTCGGTGAACTTATTTTAAAGTTTCCAAAGTTTTATATTGAGCTTTGGTGAATGATTGCTTAAAATGTGATTCATACAATGTTATTATTTTCATTTATCGGTCTTCCGTATCTTATTTTGACCGATATTTTTTTACCATAAAATTATCTCTGATCAAAAATAAATCAATTGACAGTTAAATTCGTTGAGCGGGAGTGGTGGGTGGTCACGTTGTGACCACCCACCACTCCACACTAGTACAGCACGGCGTAAATAAGGCAATCATTAAAAATGGCTCAAAAGCCTAGAAAATCAAACTTCTTACTTCTTACTTCTTACTTCTTACTTCCGCGAAGCGGTACTAGAATGATTATCATTTTTATTCAATTTGGTTCTAAGGTTTCAAGCTAAAAACATAGGAGTGAGAAAGGTTTCGGGGTGCTTGTCACCCCGTGAACTATTTGTCACCCCTTGAAATAATTTACTTAAAATGAAAAACTTGGTGTAATAGACATAAAGATTCCATCTAATAAATATTTATGTGGGTTGTTGATTCTCTTGAGTGAAGAATTAAAACGTTTGAATTACCGTGCGCTCCGGTTCGCTTTTGCGCTATGCATCGGTATCGCAATTGTGGAAGGGTTCCTTGGTACAGAAGGACTGCAAACCTGGTATGTAAATCTCGCGAAACCAAGTTGGCACGTACCAATCTGGGGTTTTGTCATCATCGCGATTGTCGTTTATCTGATAAATGGATTTATTGCGTATCGACTATGTGTGGTGGCTTTAGCCTGGGGGCACCGGGTAATCGGATTGACGGCACTTCTCGTTGTAATGCTATTCAACGCACTTTGGAATTATGCATTGTTTGAGTCGCAGAACTTGCTTATCGGCTTGCTTGGACTGATTGCCTTTGTTGCCCCGCTAACAATTTTTCAGGTTGCCTTATTGATTTATGATAGATGGTCTGCGGTAGCTCTTGGTTTTTATTTTACCTGGGTCGTGTTCTACGACATTCCTCTGTACTACGCGATGTGGCAACTCAACTAGACAACCCCATTACTCTTGCTTCCGGTGCAATAGTTACTTTTAATACCGATAATACCTTTGACTACAATCCCAATGGAGCTTTTGATTACTTAGCCGACAGTGACAATGCAACCGATAGCTTCACCTACAGTTAATGATACACCTATAGCGGCGGACGATCGCATAAGTATTTTTCCAGGTGAAAGCATTAACCTTACTACCTATTTACTTAGTATTGCCAACAAAAATCGCTGTTTTTGAAGCTACAAATAATTCTTTGCAGCAAGGGATATGGGTAAGTGATGGTACTATTCATGGTAATCATGTAGTATAATATATAACTTTAGTTTCGCAATAGTTCCAATCCTTCCGAACTAAGTGTTTTTGATAACACACTATTCTTGATTGCTGATAATATTGGGCGTGAATTATGGAAAGTAAAACCTCTAAACCATCCACTTACTGCAACAGATAATTTTGTTTGAAATTTCGGTATTGGAGAAAATATTTTTGTAGTTTGGCAAATGTAAAATCTCCCTAACCCCCCTTATGGGGGGCTTGCCTGTCATGATTGTAAAGCTGATTTTTATACCTAGCTGCCAGCAGTCATGTCTTAGTGGCTCTTCAATGTGTTACCTTACTCTGGAATTTTATCGCGATCGTGAGGTTCATCAAAATTAATTATTGGTCCTTTTGGTACAATTTGATGGGGGTTCACGTTAGGATGACTGATATAATAATGCCGTTTAATATGGTCGAGATTACAAGTTTCTTTAACTCCTGGCATTTGATATAGTTCTTTGAGATAATTCCACAAATTAGGATATTCTACAATCCGGCGTACATTACATTTAAAATGCACGTAATAAACTGCATCAAAACGAAATAAAGTAGTGAACATACACCAATCAGCTTCAGTAACTTTATTTCCACAAAGATAACGTTGTTTTTCTAAAACTTTTTCCCAATAATCTAGGGCATCAAATAATTCAGTAACACCTTCATCATAAGCCGACTGAGAAGTTGCAAACCCCGCTCGATATACACCATTATTAATTGGTTGATAAATCCGATCTATTGTTTCGTCAATAATTGTTTGTAAATCTTGTGGATAAAAATTTGCGTCTTCCCTCGCTTCTTCCTCGAATTCGGTATCAAACATCCGAATAATTTCCCGGGATTCATTATTGACAATTGTGCCTTTTTGCTTATCCCATAAAACCGGAACCGTTACTCTTCCCGTATAATCGGGTTGAGCTTTTAAGTAGAGTTGCCATAAATAATCTGTATGATTAACATTGTCGGGAATAGCACCAGGTTCATCAGTAAATTCCCAGCTATTTTCGTGAATTTCCGCAGCTACCACCGACAAACCGATGGCATGTTGGAGTCCCTTTAACTGACGCATAATTGCAGTGCGACAAGCCCAAGGGCAAGCCCAAGAGATATATAAATGATAGCGTCCCGATTCAGCTTTAAATCCACTCGAACCATCAGCCGTGATTTTGTCGCGAAAAGTTGTTGATGGACGAATAAACTTACCTTGCGAGTCTTCCTGCTCCCGACGAGATATCCATTTACCATCTTTGAGAATTCCCAAACCCATAATCTAAATCCTGTTAATTTTCTATCGGTAGATAGTATTTCCCTAACTATTTGTGCACATTATCATGCAGAAAAACATCAGTCTGGAGTAGGGAATTGGACATAGAGATACCCGGATCTTGACTGAGTAGTGAGGAGTTTAAGGTTTGAATTTTTTCTCCCCATCCCCTTGTCTCTGATCAATTCTGACTAATTTGACCATATTTTACCGACAATTGCGACCCGAATAGAGTAAATTAAAATTACACAGGACTTACGATATGGTCACAATTGATTGTTGGTGGGTGACGCTACAAGCCTTATTACTACGTTCAAGTTTTTCAGAGTACAAATTTTATAGTCAAAATGTTTCTTTTTGCTAAGTTCTATTACATTAAAGTAAAATAAGCCCAAAGCGGAAAAATATCCATGTCACAGAAAAAGGAATATGCTGTAGAGTTCCGTAATGTTACTCTCAGTAAAAATCAACGCTCTTTAGTATCAAATCTTGACTTTCAAATTCGTAAAGGAGAAGCAGTAATATTATTAGGACGTAGTGGTAGCGGTAAAACCACGACAATGAAGTTGATTAACCGCCTATTTAGACCTACAGAAGGTCAAGTATTGTTTGATGGTATACCGACAACTGAATGGGATGAAATTAAGCTCAGACGCAAGATAGGCTATGTAATTCAAGAAATAGGATTATTTCCTCATTTTACAATCGAACGTAATGTAGGTTTAATTCCTTCATTGGAAGGTTGGAACTCGAAGCAAATCAAAATGCGAGTTTTTGAATTGTTAAAATTGGTAGGTTTAGAACCAGAACAATTCGCATCTAGATATCCCAGAGAACTTTCTGGTGGGCAAAGACAACGGGTAGGTGTCGCAAGAGCATTAGCTGCCGATCCTCCTGTATTATTAATGGATGAACCCTTTGGTGCATTAGATCCCATAACAAGATTAGAACTTCAGAAAGAGTTTAAAAGGTTACAGCAGGAATTAAGTAAAACCGTTGTTTTTGTAACCCACGATATTCAAGAAGCCTTTGTTTTAGCCACAAGAATTGGTTTACTGTATGGGGGAAAACTAGTATTTATAGGAACGCCGGATGAGTTTAAGAGTTCCTCACATCCGGAAGCCGTTGCTTTTATGGAATGTTTGAAAACAGATGTTTAATTTTAGATTTTGAATGCCAGAATTTTCCATTGAAATTTAGGAGTTAAGAATTAGGAATTAGGAATGAGGATAATCAAGTTAAAATTTAAAATACTTTTCCCCTTCTCCTCTTCCCATAGCCAATGTGATTCTAATTTATCAAAATGAATGATTTTTTTCTGATTAAATACGGTTCGGAAATTATCGATCGCAGTATCGAACATTTGGTGTTAGTAATTATTGCGATCGCGATTGCGACCTTTGTCGGAATTCCTTTAGGGATTTTAATTACTCGTAATAAAGCTCTTCGTCAACCTATTTTGGGTATTGCGAATATTCTCCAAACTATTCCTAGTTTGGCTTTGTTTGGTTTATTAATTCCGGTTCCAATTATTGGCGGAATTGGTCCAATTCCAGCAATTGTGGCACTTACCTTATATTCTTTTTTGCCAATAATTAGAAATACTTACACCGGTATTACCAATGTAAATCCAGCAATTCGTGAAGCTGGGCGCGGCATGGGAATGACGGATAGAGAATTATTGTTACAGGTAGAAATTCCTTTGGCCCTGGGAGTAATTTTGGCCGGTGTGCGGGTTGCATTGGTAATTGGTATTGGGATTGCAACGATTGCAGCAGCCATTGGTGCTGGTGGTTTGGGTGTGTTTATTTTTCGGGGAATTTATTTGGTAAATAATCAGTTGATTTTAGCTGGTGCAGTTCCTGCTGCCTTGATTGCACTAATTGCTGATTTAGGAATTGGGGCGTTAGAACGTTTTTTGAGTAAGGGCAATAGTTAGTTAATAAGCGAGACGTTGCTACGCCCGCGCAGCAAGGGCGAATGCAACGTCTGGCGAATGCAAAAAGTAAAACATTTAAATTTTTATCCTAATATCCACAAATAAAAATGAAGAGATTTTTTACGCTATTGTTTGTTTGTTTATGTTTGAGTTTGGGAATTGCTGGTTGTGGTGTTACTTCAACTAGTGGCGGTGGCGATATTGTCGTGGGAGCGAAAAGCTTTAACGAACAAAATATTTTAGGAGAACTTTTAGCACAGCAAATTGAAGCAACGACTGATTTAAAAGTCGATCGTCGTCTGCAGTTGGGTGGTACTTTTATTTGTCATACTGCCATGCTTGCTGGGGAAATTGATGCTTATATCGAATATACAGGCACGTCTTTTGCAACAATTTTGCAGGAAAAGATAATTGATGACCCAGTTAAAGTTTATAATATAGTCAAAGAAGCTTACGATAAAAAGTTTAATGTAGAAGTAGCCGAACCTTTGGGTTTTGAAAATACTTATGCGATTATAATTCGTGGCGAAGATGCCAAGAAATATAATATCCAAACAATCTCAGAATCTGCTAAATATACACCAGAGTGGAGAATGGGTTTCGGTTATGAATTTGGTGAAAGACCAGATGGTTTTCCAGGATTATCTAAAATTTACAATTTACAATTTAAAAAATCCCCCAAGACTATGGATACAAACCTGGTATATCGAGCATTACATCAAGGGCTTGTGGATATGATATCAGGTAATTCTACCGACGGACAAATCGCTAGTTTGGGTTTGGTAATTTTAGAAGATGATAAGAAATATTTTCCCCCTTATGAAGCTGTACCAGTTATTCGTCAGGATACTTTGAAAAAATATCCCCAGTTGAAAAAACCTCTATCTCAATTAGCTGGAATTCTCAATGGCAATGAAATGCAACAACTTAATTATCAAGTAGCAGGTGAATTGCGCGATGTCAAGGAAGTTGTCAGGGAGTTTCGCAAGTCTAAGGGATTGTAGAAGAAGATGGGGAAATGGGAAAATAACAAACTAAAGTAAGAAGTAAGAAGTAAGAAGTAATAAGTAATGAGTAAGAAGTAAGAAGTAATAA
>DESS01000366.1:0-3821 GCA_002361335.1 Richelia sp. UBA3308 | reverse complement strand
AAGAAGTAAGAAGTAAGAAGTAAAAGGGTTATGTTGGTAATAACCGCCATCTTTTCAATCGGGTTAAGTAAGTCGGCACCAATAAACTTAACTATGTTACAGAATGTAAATTGACTTAAAAGCCTTATTACTACTCACTAATCACTACTCACTTGTCCGGCATTACTATTTTCAATGCTGATCTACTTATATAGTAAGTAATTACCCAGACTTGATATCACACAGCATTAGATAATTAAGTATTTCGGAGGGCCCATGTCCTGATTCACCTGTACTGTAAAGCTATTTATAATCATGTTGAGTACTGACACAATTTTAATTATTATATTTCCTTTGTTAAAAGATAAAGGATTAATGGGTGTGGAGTTAGGACGCTTAACCCCTGTTTTTGTTATCCTATTTAACTCGGTCTGGGGGATAAGTACAGCGTTATGGTTGAGTTCAATCTCTGACTTTCAGAATAGCGATAAAAGATAAATCATCAGTCTTCCCTAGTTATTCTCTTTTCGTTCTTAGTTTTCGATAAATTTTAAGACCAAAAAATAATACATTAAAAATTACAATCAATTGAATAATATCTAGGCAGAAAAGCAAGAGTTATTGTGACTTTTGTTGTTTCTGCCTTTTTGTTTGAAAGTCAAAAAATAATTTTCCCGAAAATCTCTTTGATTCATACTTTTTTAATACCTTTACTTCACAATAAAAACTATCGACAAATATTAATCAAGGAGACAAATTCATGACTATAAAATTTTACGGCGACCAAGATCATAGCGACTATAATGATTACGGCGAAGCCAAAAGAAGTTTACCTGGATTTCTCACAAGCAGTGCGTTCACGAAGTGGCGGCTTCCGCATAGCTATTACCCAAATCTTTATCGAGCTTAGATTTTAAGAGTTTTAGATGTTGCGCGAATCACAAAAGTATATTAACGGTGTATTTTAGCTCAAGTCTAAATAGCATAAGCGTTTTGGGCTAATTGTTTAATCTTTGTGAGAAATCCAAGTTATATTGGCATTTTATTCATTCAAATTTTGCCTTCTCTGTCAAATGATTTATACACAAAGTAGTCCGAAAGAACCTTCATATTTACTTTGCGAAAATGAAAATCAAAGTAATATTCTTGTTGAGAAAAAAATTTCGATTATTATTCCCACTCTTAACGAGTCGAAAAATATCAAAGCTACTTTAGCTAGTACCTCCAATAGTAGGAATGTAGAAGTTATTGTAGTCGATGGTGGTTCCCAAGATAATACAGTTGGTATCGCACAATCCTGTGGAGTAAAAGTTATCCCAGGCTACCAAAATCGCGCTTGTCAAATGAATGCGGGTGCGATGAATGCAACGGGTGATATCTTGTTGTTTCTCCACGCTGATACTCTTTTACCAGCGAATTTTGATAGAATGATTCGTAGTACATTACAACAACCAAACACTGTCGCCGGTGCGTTTTCTTTGCGAATCAATGCACCACAAATAGGTTTGCGATTGGTGGAATGGGGAGTCAAATGGCGTTCAAAATACTTGCAAATGCCTTATGGCGATCAAGCAATTTTTATAACTAAGGATAAATTTAACGATCTTGGCGGTTTTCCAGAATTGCCTATTATGGAAGACTTTGAACTAATACGCCATTTAAAACGCTTAGGAAAAATTACTTTAATTGGAGTGCCAGTTACTACTTCGCCTCGTCGCTGGTTGAAAAAAGGTATTTTGCAAACAACTTTAATCAATCAAATTGTAATAATTGCTTACTTTCTCGGAATTTCACCCCAACGAATTCGCAGTTGGTATCGCGGGGAAAAACTCATTAAGCATTAAGCTGGTTCTCATCTTAGTCATTTAAATTAGTTGTTAGTGGATAGTGGTTAGTAGGAACAGAGTTAGAAGGAAGGAAGTTGAAAGTTTTCACTTTTAACCTTTAACCTTTGATAATAATTTCGATGAAACAGCAGTATAAACGCTTTCTTAAACCGATATTGATAAGTTGCTTAATTGCGATCTCGATCATTATTGGCAAATACTTTAACTTACAAGGACTTTTAAATCAATCTTTATTGTGGGTAAACAGTCTCGGTTGGTTAGCACCGGTTGCATTCATAATTATCTATAACATTGCAACATTGCTGTTTATTCCAGGTTCCTTGTTAACCTTAAAAGGAGGTTGTTTGTTTGGTTTGTTGTGGGGTTCAGTGTATGTGTTTATTGCTGCAACAATCGGTGCAACATTTGCTTTTTTGGTTGGACGTTATATATCCCGCAATTGGGTATGTCAGCAAATAGGTAAAAATCCCAAATTTCAAGCTATAGATAAAGCAGTTGCAAAAAATGGATTTAAAATCGTTTTCTTAACTCGCTTATCGCCTATTTTTCCGTTTAATTTATTAAATTATGCTTTTGGAGTTACACGGGTATCTCTTAAAGATTATATTCTTGGTTCTATAGGTATGATTCCGGGAACCATAATGTATGTTTACATGGGTTCGATAATAGGTCATATTGCCATGAATAACCCATCTATTCCAACAAATCCGGAAACACAATTTGTTCAGTTGTTGTTACGAACTGTTGGATTGATTACTACGGTTTTTGTAACTATTTATGTTGCAAAAATTGCCAAAAAAGCTTTGAATGAAACTACGAATTAAGAATTAAGAATTTAGAATTAAGAATTTAGAATTCAGAATTCAGAATTCAGAATTAACAACCAACAACTAACAACTAACAACTAACGATTAACGAGTAACGAGTAACGAGTAACGAGTAACGAGTAACAATTAACAATTAACGAGTAACGAGTAACGAGTAACGAGTAACGAGTAACGAGTAACGAGTAACGAGTAACGAGTAACGAGTAACGAGTAACGAGTAACGAGTAACGAGTAACGAGTAACGAGTAACAATTAACGAGTAACGAGTAACAATTAACGAGTAACGAGTAACGAGTAACGAGTAACAATTAACAACTAACAACTATGACTAAATTTTATAGATTCAGTCTATTAACTTTGGCAGTATTTGCTATTGTCATTCTATTCAATACTAACCCAGCATTTGCTCAAGAAAGTGCCAATACACCAGGATTCAATCCTCAAGAATGGCTAAGAAATGCTTTGGAATGGATTGAAAACCAAGGTAGTGTGGGTGGAATTGCCTTCATTTTACTTTACATTGTCGCTACCGTTGCATTTCTACCGGGTTCTATCTTAACCTTAGGTGCAGGAGTCGTTTTCGGTGTGTTTTTTGGTTCGGTATACGTTTTTATTGGTGCAACAATTGGCGCGATCGCAGCTTTTTTAGTAGGGCGTTATTTAGCCAGAGGTTGGGTTGCGAACAAAATTTCTGGGAATGATAAGTTTGCCGCTGTGGATAATGCTGTAGGTAAGGAAGGTTTAAAAATTGTCTTATTAACTAGACTTTCTCCCGTGTTTCCCTTTAACTTATTAAACTACGCCTATGGTGTCACCGGAGTTTCTTTGAAAGACTATATTTTAGGAACTATCGGTATCCTTCCTGGAACTATTATGTATGTGTATTTGGGTTCTTTAGCCGGTAATCTCGCCACAATTGGAACTGGAGAACAACCAAGTAATCCTACCGTTGTTTGGGCAATTCGTATTATCGGTTTTATCGCTACAGTAGCTGTTACTCTCTATATAACCAAAGTCGCTAGAAAAGCTTTGGATGAAGCAACAACTATCGAGTAACGAGTAATGAGTAACGAGTAATGAGTAATGAGTAATGAGTAATGAGTAATGAGTAACGAGTAACGAGTAATGAGTAATGAGTAACGAGTAACGAGTAACGAGTAATGAGTAA
>DESS01000349.1:1252-13744 GCA_002361335.1 Richelia sp. UBA3308 | reverse complement strand
TAATTAGCCGAACTTGATATGAGTAGTGAGTAGTGATGGGGTGAGTAGCAACAAGGCTTTGGAGTCAGTTTGCCCAAGCTGTAATATAGTTGGGTTTATTTGTGCCGACTTACTTAAATAAGCTGAAATTCGCTATATACTGTAATAAATAAATAAATAATAAATAATAAATCAAAACTAACAATTATTTCTTACTAGAGTGATTAACGCTTTTTCTCCACTTACCTCTTACCAAACGAATTTCATCAAAGCTATAACTATCACCTAAATACTCTTTAATTGGCGTTAAAGGGACATCTCCCAAGATATCCAGAACTTGGATAATTTTTTTTTGTTTCTCAACAGTAACCAATAAATTTAAATTTACAGGCTGATTTTTTTCAATTAAATCGGAAAGATGACGAGTAATTGTAGTAGAACGAAGATTACGCTGTTGAGCAATTTCTTTAATACTCAATCCTTGTTGATGTAATTCAAAAGTTTGTAATTCAGTATATGAAATATCCCCATTTGAAGAATTAGATTTTGAGGAGATTGAATCATTTTCTTGTAAATAAGCTTGAATTAGGGCAATAAATTTATCACCATACTGACTAAGTTTGTGACTACCAACCCCTGCAAGTTTACTAAATTCTTGTTTGTTTTTGGGTTTCATCTGCGTCATCAATCTTAAAGTAGAATCACCGAAGATGGCATAAGGTGGAACAGATTGAGCATCGGCAAGTTGTTTGCGAAGCTGGCGTAATCTTTGAAATAAAAATTCTGCTTCTTCAGCTTTTTCACTTCTTTCCCCTTTCCAAATAGCTTTTTCTTGGGGAGGAACAACAATAGAAACCGAACGCTGTTTCCGCATTACTTCCCAACTCAAAGAGTTAAGTTTTAAAACTGAATAACCATCGGTAGTTTGTTCGAGTAAACCTTGATGTAGTAAAGAACGTGCTAACATTCGCCACTCATCCAAACTTCTATCTTTACCGATACCGTAAGTAGAAAGTTGATCGTGTCCTTTAGCAAGGATTTTCTGAGTTTTCCTTCCTTGCAATATATCTATAATGTGTTTCATGCCAAATCTTTGCTTGCAACGTGCCACACAAGACAAAAATTTCATTGCTTCAATCGTCCAATCTTCCACAGGTTGAGGATTGCAACAGTTATCACAATTACCGCAATTACCTGTAAATCTCTCTCCAAAATAACTTAATTGAATAGTGCGACGGCAATCTGTACCTTCTGCATAATCGATCATCTGACGCAGTTGCTGCTTGGCAATCATTTGCTCTTGCTCGTCACTTTTTTGATCTATGAGCCATTCAATAGTTTTGACATCGCTATAACTCAAAAACAGGGTACACCGAGAAGATTCACCATCTCTACCTGCTCTTCCCGACTCTTGATAATAACTTTCTAAATTCCGAGAAATATCAAAGTGAACTACAAAACGCACATCGGGTTTATTAATTCCCATGCCAAAAGCAATAGTTGCCACCATAATTCTGGCATCATCGCGAATAAACTTGGTTTGATTTTCGCTACGTTCAGTATCGCTTAAACCGGCATGATAAGGTAAAGCAGAAATATTATCGTGTTGTAATTTAAAAGCTAATTCTTCAACCTTTTTACGGGTTAAACAGTAAATAATTCCCGAACCTTCAGTTTTGTGGATTAAATCTAAAAGTTCCACATAAGAATTCTTTTTTTTCTGACGAACTTCATAATAAAGATTTTGACGATTAAAACTGGCGATATGAACGCTAGGTTGAATTAATCCTAATTGTTTAATGATATCGGCGCGAACTCTTTCTGTAGCGGTAGCAGTAAGCGCCCATGTTGGTACATTGGGATAACGTTTTCGCAGTAATATCATTTGACGATACTCTGGACGAAAATCATGTCCCCATTCAGAAACGCAATGAGCTTCATCGATCGCAAAAGCGGAAATACCAATTTGGTGATGGACTAAATCCAGTAAAGGGAGAAATTTTTCGCTGAGTAAACGCTCTGGTGCAACGTAAAGTAACTTAATTTTACCGTTGAGAATGGCTTGTTCGCGCATTCTGGTTTTATAAGGGCTGACACTGCTATTGAGAAAGGTTGCCGGAATGCCGTTTTTTCGCAATCCATCGACTTGATCTTGCATTAAAGCAATCAAGGGCGATACAACAACAGTTAATCCTTTCTTAATCAATGCAGGCAGTTGAAAACACAGAGATTTACCGCCACCTGTGGGCATAATAACCAATAAATCCCGATTTTCTAATGCCTCAACAATAATCTCTCGTTGGGGGTAACGAAAGCTGTCATAACCGAAGTAATGTTTGAGGGCGTTTTCTAGATGGGGATACTCAGACATGTTATCGGTCAGTTGTCAATCATCAGTAAGCTTGTTAGCAACAGAAAAATCACTGCTTTAATATTTTATGCATTTGACTATTTTAATCCACTGTTTGACAGTTTTTTTTAAAGATTGATTGCTGATTTTTACCGGCAACTTGTAAAAAATCATTCATCTGTAATTTTCTGTAATTTTTCTTAATTAATTCCACTGTAATTTGAAAATGTGGGATTATCTATAAAATTTTACTTTGCCAATCAAAAAGGTTTAAAGTTATTTTTTATATTTAAAAATACGTTTTTATACTGTACTTATTTAAAGTCTTCAACGTGTTAAATGTTGAAATACAAGGAAAAAATGTTGATGTCGCCGATCGCGAAGGATTAGTTAAATAAAAAGTAATACAAGTATGTGGCTTAATCTGTGGCCCAGAAAAACAGCGTTCGCCAAGATTATTAATTAAAACTGCTGCTTTGAATAAATCGGCAGAATATTTTTTATGCTTTGACATCAATTTTCTAAATTGATTTACGGCTTGAAGACGAGGGCGATCGCGTATTTCTGACAAAGAATGCGATCGCCATTAAGGGTAAAAGGATGAAACCTGGGGCCACTCTTGGACTTTTAACTAAAAACTAATTCAACCTTGTAGCAGATTAAAACTGATTTAAAAATCACCGAGGATATATGACACAATCACAACAACGCCCGGCAAATCGTAATGCACCTCCCCTGCCGCCACCGCCACCAGCATCTACACTCAGCACTCGGCAACAATCTAATCAAACTGTAGCAATGCCCAACGGTAGTCGTGGTTCAACCAATGCTGCTGCCCATCCTCCCGTAACACCACCACCAATAGTTGAGAATATCCCTTCTAAAAAAAGTAAGCAACCAACTTTTGTGGAAATAGTTGAACAAGCTAATGAAAAAGGCTACTCCGATATTCACTTGGGAGTGGGAGAAGTACCCCGCTATCGGAACAGAGGAGAAATAGACGCAACGGATTATCCAGAAACCGATCAAGAGACATTTATGGGTTGGTTGAATGAAATCCTTACAGAAGAAGAACTCAAGCGCTTTCAAGAACACTTAGACTTTGATGGGGCTACTCAGTTCGATTTCGCGAGGGTACGGATCAATATTTTTAATTCCCTCAAAGGTTATGCAATGGTACTGCGACTAATTCCAGTGAAAATACTCTCAATGGAACAGTTAAAATCACCTCCAATTTTTAGAGACATCTGCCACGAGCACAAAGGATTAATTCTAGTTACAGGCCCCACAGGTTCCGGTAAATCAACTACAATGGCGGCAATGATTGACTATATCAATCGAGAGATGGCCAAACACATCATTACCATCGAAGATCCAGTTGAATTCGTTCATAAAAGTCGTAAATCTCTCGTAAAACAGCGGGAAGTAGGAATGCATACCCGCAAATTTGACAACGCTTTAAAAGCTGCTTTGCGGGAAGATCCAGATTTGATTCTAGTGGGGGAAATGCGGGATAAAGAAACAGTGAATACCGCCATGAAAGCCGCTCAAACTGGTCACTTGGTAATGGGAACCCTACACACCAACAGCGCTGTAAAAACCATCGAACGTATTCTCAATCTTTTCCCCGGAGAAGAACAAGATCCAATGCGGGTAGCAATTTCCGAGTCTTTAGTGGCAGTCATTTCTCAAGGTTTGTGTCGCACGACAGATGGTAAACGTGCTGCTTTCCACGATATCCTTATTAATACTGAAGCGGTAAAGGATTGGATTAAAGAATCAAAATATGATGAAATCTCCGAATTAATGAACCAAGCCAGTTTTGACGGTATGATAACCATGAATAAGTCATTGTTCAACCTTTACCAAGAAGGGCGGATTACAGAAGAAACTGCATTAGAAATGTCACCAACTCCTAACGAAATGGCTCAAATGCTTCGAGGTAGAGTATAAGTTTAGGTAAGAGGGTTTTAAGGGTTTTGGTAATCAAAGAATTTTGTTCATCTCTACCCTTCCCCTAAATTGTTGCCATTATAGCTCTAATTTTAAGTTTGTAGTAAGGGCATTCTCTTCCATGTGAAGACTAAAGTTCTAACTACAAACTAAGAAAAGTTGTTAAAGAAAATTATCAAAGATAATTATCAAAGATAAGTTATCAGAAAGTTCTATTAAAGTAAAATCTAAAATCGGCGTTAGGTAAAATCTAAAATCCCATAAGCCATTGAATTCCAATAAATCACTTTTACCGAAGTTATTCAAAGGTATCGCATTATTTACACCTGGAGGAGATATGATTTACTGTATCGATTCCACAAAAAAAGGTCGATGGCATTCACATTTATGCAGCGCTTTACAAGAAATTCTAGATTTACCAGAACCACCACATTTCTTAGTCCCAGTATATACAGCGACTATCGATCATTGGTTAGATCCACGCACGGGTAAAATTAGAATTTTTGCAGAAGCTTATCCGCCAGTAATACGTTACCAGGCTTTGTTAAATACTGTTTTTAATACGGGAGATTTAGTCTGGCAAAAAACTCCTTGGCATGATGGTTTATCCGATAGCATGGTTATCGCAACTTATCGTTCTAGTTTTGAGCAGTTATGGAAAAATCACGATTTAATTGTGCGCTTGGAACTATCCGAATCACCATCTGTTGATTATCAACCGTTATTAACCCGACAACAAATGCCACCTCAAACACAACCTTATATTCTGCGTTTGTTTATTGCCGGACATACTCCCAATACAGAAAATATACTTCAAAATTTACATGAATTGTTAGAACAATATTTAGGAAGCCCTTATACTCTTAAAGTTATTGATGTATTGACTCATCCGGAACAAGCAGAAATGTATCAAGTTAGTGCAACTCCTACTTTAGTTAAATTTTTACCTAAACCAACCCGGCGAATTGTAGGAGATATGAATAGCAAGGAGAGAATTTTACATATGTTGGGCATTGTAAATAAGTCTAACTATTCTAACTGAATTTCTGCTGGTAGTTCAAATAAACCATTTTCACGCCTATTAAACTCAATCACTTTGAATACGGCATCAGTATTTAAAGCTCCATAGATATGAGGAAACGCTTCATTTTTCCTGACAATATCGTAACGAATTTCTGATTCAACTTTTTCGGAATTTATCAAAAGAATTAGTAAATCGCTTTGATTTTTAAACCATAGATTTGCTGTTTTTACAACTTGTGCTGGTGTTGAGCAATGAATAAAGCCCTCTGTTTCCAGGGAGTCAGCACGGTAAATTCCTGTAGATTGAGCTTTTTCCCAATCTTGACGTGGGGTAATATGAAGAATAGTGTTCATTTCCGTATTTGATTTTTATAATTGTTTTTCAATCTTCTTAAATATCCAATCGGGAATAGTGTGTTCGGCTGTATAAACTCGATTATATTTTTCTTCTATATGTTGCCAATCAATGGAACTGTCAAATAATACTTTTTGTTTAAAAATATCAAGAGCTTTACCTGATAAGCCCTTCTCTAAACATTTTTTCATTGCTAAACGACTTTCGTCAATTTCTCCAATACATTCAAATGGAGTATGCTCTGAAAGTCCTAGCATTTGTTGGAAAGTTGGGATTAAATCTTGATCGTCAAATAAATTTTTCTGAAATACTGCATTTACAGATTCTGGTTCAAATGTAGCCATTAAACCCAACCAAACATAAGCACATTTCGGACATTTCTTACACCAAGGTTTTTGAATATTACAAGAATGAATTTTCGGTAATACTTCAGGATACTTGGCAAGATGTTTGAATATCCGAAAGTCATAAATCGGCTGCAATATACTAAAATAGGTAAAATTATATAAAAGATGATCTTGAATGAAATTATTCATTAATGTTTCAGCTTCATGTCCTTTACCCCATTGATGATTTACTTCTTTACCTAATTTGTCCCAGAATAAATTTCCTGTGTTAGCGCTTTTTTCATGAGCTAAACACAAATAGTTGTATCCCTCACTCAGCATTATCGGTAGGGATTCAAAAATAGAAACTGGTGTTTCTGGAACTGTAATTCCGGAATTTTCCGGAAAATATAATTTCAGAAAAGGAAAGTCAATAAAATCATCGAAAATCGATATTTTATGCTTTTTAATAGGAGTGACGTGTTCTAAAACTCCAGCAATTAAATTATGTTGGATATCAGCTTTTCCATAAACAGTGTGGGAGTATTGCATTGAAGCAAAGGGAATATCTGCTTCTTCTAGCATTTTCAGGGCTACAATACTATCTTTACCCCCGCCACAACCAGCAAGAATAGTATGATTATCTCCCAACATAGCAACAGGATTACTATCTCCTAAACTTCCTGAAAAAATAATTTCTGGTTGTTGATAATCTGTTACCTGATTCTCATACCAATGTTGAGCAAATACTCCTTGATATATTTTGACAAATAAATCTAAAACAGGTTTTTCTAAATATTCGGCTATTTCTGAAATATCATAATATTTGGGAAATAAAGAACATAATTTCATCCCTTCAAACAAGGCAATATGGGCTACTATTCGCTGTATTACTTGTTGTGAATATTTTTCTTTTAGATATGAAAAGGAGAGATCGTGATAAAAAACTTTGGTAGAAAATTTGAACTTATCAGCACTATAAATAATATCTAAATGATGTTCGTGAACTGTTAAATCATCTATTTTTACTACTTCAATTTTCATTCGTTACCATCCCCATGTACCGGGTTCACCTTTAAATGGTCCCACAATATCAGCAGTAATCCATCCCGCGTAAAAATCACCTGATTGAGGCGTTACTAACTCATCATTGACATAACAAGCATCCATTAATCTAGCCGAAAAACTATAGTATGTTTGAATCGTGACAAAATCAGGAGTCGGTTCAAAATATCGCCAAGCAGCATATTGTATATACTTATCACCAATTTTGACATCATAATATTGATATCGACCTTTCCATTCACATGAAATTTTTCTAGGTGTTTCAATTAAATGTTCTAATTTAATGTCTTCTGGGGGAAAATAATAAGTGGGAGGATGGCTAGTTTCTAAAACTCTTTTACCTTTATTTGTTTCTGCCAAAACAATACCGTTACAAATCACCTTCAGATGTTTATTAGTATCTTGCAAAATCGCAGGACGGGGATAGTCCCAAACTGATTCTTGACCGGGTTTCGGGGTGATAGGATTGGGTTTCATCATTTCTAATTTGCTCCAATAAATGTCTTACGTTATTCTAAAACCTGTATATTGAAAGATTTTTTTCTCAGTTTACGATTCTATCACTAAATAAATGCCCACAATTATCACCAAGGAAAGACATGAATATAGAAGATAGACAACAGAAGTTATATAATTCTCAAAATAATCAAGAATTATTAAAGCATTATAGCAAATTGCAACTATATAGCTCCCCAAAAGATAGCGGAGGTATTGCTTAGGTTGGTCTCCCAAGATGCTAAGATTTTGGACGCTGGTGCTGGCACGGGTTTGCTCGGAAATATTCTATATCAGTACGGCTACACTCATCTAGAGGCGATGGATATATCAACCGAAATGCTCGAGCAGGCTGAGGAAAAGAATGTTTATACTGCGCTCCCATACCAGGAACACCCCAATGGGACTATTTAACCAAATCTGGTCTTTTACGGATTGAAGATCCTTCTGTTGTCGGAGAGTTTTGGACGGCTAGTTGTGATACTCATCACATGAGCTACGAAGAAGTTTCCGATTGGCAAGTTCGTCTGGCTGAAATTGGCAAAGATGACTCCAAGTTACTCAACTATCACGGGGGACTTACAGTGGTGTCTAAGGGCGATCGCTCTTCCCATGCCCCTGGGCTTATCGCCAATAATTAGCCACTTAGACACAGATAATATAAACAACAATAATAGTATTTGATTTTTACTTATATTTAAGTAATTTGGCGAAGAAAAATCTCACTATGTTAATAAACGTAAACATTGGTAACACCCTCTTGCCTATTGGCTATTAATTCCAGTAATTTGAGCAACCAAATCTGAAGTTTTACTAATTAACGAAGTATCAATACCAATTTGATAATTTTCTAAATTCTTGATTTCCGCTACAACTGCTGCGAAATCAGCATTACCTTTCCTAGCACCTAAACCGTTAATTGCACATTCTATTTGCCTAGCGCCATAATTTAAAGAGATCAAAGAGTTTTCTACCGCTTTACCTAAATCATTGTGACAATGAACGGAAACTGTTACTTTATCAATATTCGCTACTCGATTAAAAATCATTTCTAGAAGTTGAGAAAATTCTTGCGGTGATGACAAACCCAAACTATCGGGAATACTAATAGTTGTAGCGCCACTATTAATTGCCGTTTCAATCGTTTTACATAAAAAATCGGGTTCGCTTCTAGGCGCATCAAAAGCACTCCATTCAACTTCCCCACAATAATTTCGTGCCAGGGATACATGATCTTTAATACTTGCTAATTCTTGTTCTAATCGATTTTGACTTTTATTCTTTAAATTGACATTATTATAAGTATGAATTCTACCTCTTTTAGCTGGCTTTATCGCTTCTGCAACACTAATAATTTCTGATTTTTTTCCACCTGCTAATCCACAAATTGTAGAATCATTAATTATTTGAGATACCTTGAATACATCATCAAAATCTGAAAAGGAATTTGCTGGATAACCTACTTCAATTAGATCTACTCCGATTTCTTCTAATAATTTAGCAAGTTCAATTTTTTCATGTAAACTAAATTTGACACCGGGCATTAATTCGCCATCTCGCATTGTCGTGTCAAAGATAATAACTTTATTCATAAGACAGTTATCAATCAATAATTATTAATTATCTAATTAAAACAATTATCAATCAATAATTATTAATTATCCAGTTATTGTTGATGGTGCCTGACGGCAGTATTTATTTTTTCGTTATTACCGATAATTTATCGTAGCCGTAACACACCCTACATATTAAAACAATTATCAATGCCCTTTCGGCCCCATGCCCTTTCGGCCCAACTATTAAGCTTCTTGATAAACAATCTCTTGGAACTGAATTATATCTTTTTGAGGATCTGCATGAATAACTTTGACTAAAATTTCTTCACCTAAATTCACAGCCCGTTTAAAGAACATAGGTAACTGCAAACCTAAATCTTCTAACAAAATTAGTGCTAAATTACTATCTTCCCTCAACCACATTAAAACGGTTGTATTCCAAGCTTTATCTAAATGACGGCGGAGGTATTCTAATGCCCAATATCTATTGGTTTGCCGTTCTACCATTACAACTTCCTGAGTGATACTTGTAACATTCATCATTACTTCTTTCAGTTCTTCAGCGGAGAAGGGAGGAGTTTGACCTCGAAGATGGGCTTTCAGCTGAAAGTGGGTAAGTAAATCGCTGTAGCGACGAATGGGAGAAGTAGCTTGTGTGTAAGTTTCTAATCCTAAACCGGCATGGCGCAATGGATTAATACTCATTTCGCTTTTTGGCATACAGCGACGCATGGCACAAGCACGGACGAAGCCTGCGGGTAATAGCAGCAATTCTTCTTCCGGTGGTAATTCTGGTTGCGGCTGACCGCGAAAAGGCAAGGGAATGTTATGAGTTTTACCATAACGAGCTGCAACTTCACCGGCAAGAATCATCATTTCGGCTACTAATTGTCGGGAATAAGAATCATCTAACAAATCGATGTTAACTTCATCATCTTTAACCTTAATCATCGCCTCGGGCATGGTAATGCTGATGGCTCCTTGCTGGTAGCGCCAAGATTTGCGTGTCTTTGCCCATTTGCCAAGGGCTGCAATTTCTGGTTCTTCTCGTACCCCAGATTCTAAAATATCGTCTACATCTTCGTAAGTAAGGCGATAGGTGGGTTTTATTAAACTTGCATGAATGCTATAATCTCCTACTCCACCAGTTTCATCTAAAATAATTCCGAAACTTAAGGCACAACAAATTTCCCCTTGGACTAAACTCATAGGTCCTGTTGCCAATATTTCCGGGAACATGGGAACCATTCCCGTAGGCAAATAAACCGTACTACCGCGCTTTCTCGCATCTAAATCTAATTCATCTTCAGGTACGAGCCATCGTGTTGGATCTGCAATATGTACCCATAGCCTTTCCCGATTATCGGGAAGCATTTCCCAACTCAAACCATCATCAATTTCGGTAGTGGTTTCATCATCAATAGTATAAACTTTGAGATGAGTTAAATCTAAACGGTTTTGGTCTGGATCTGGGGGAGGATTGCTTAAGCGTTGATGGGCCACATCTATTACCTTGGTAGGAAATTGAACCGGAATTGAGGAACGACGTAGAAACAAGTTTTCATTTGGATTCCACCAACCCAAATCAACGAGTAACTGAAACGCTCCTTGAGGAGTTGCAGTGCGTTCGAGCATCGTCATTGTTTCTAAAACTTGTGCCGGTGGAGGATAAGCACGAGCCAAGGAATCGTAATTTACTCCACCCCGCATCACATCGGCGAGTAATGCCGCATATTTTTCCAAGGCTTCAAGTCTGTGGCGATCGTGCTTTTGCCATTCTACAGCTTCACCATTAAGGGCTTGCTGTACCCTTGCTAAAAATTCTTGCTGCCCTCTAGCTTTGAGAGCTTCTACTTCTAACTGGTGCTGACGCTCTGCTACAGCACTGGCACTTCTGGGTTCGTAACTGTCGCCTTTTTGCTTGAAATATATTTTGTCATCCGATAACAAGCAATGGGCTGCATAAACTTGAGGTGGTAAGTTTGCCGAAAATAACAAATTCGCCATTTCTTCCGGAGTCACAGAGGTGCCATCCTCCGCAAACAATTCCCAAGCCACCTCTAAACTCGAAGGATCTAAATACGATTCTACTTGTTGCAGAAAACCTGGTATCTCTGAAGGCTTGTAAGTTTGTCCGACTATTTTGTAGCTAATTTGTCTTGGTGCCAAACTGCTGGATTGTCCTCGTTCATCTACAACAATCCAACGGCTTTTTCCGTCTGGACGTTCTACTACACCCAAACGGCGATCGCCTTGATTTCTAAATTCTACCAGGGTCCCCTTTTCCACAAGCCTTATACTTTATTCAAATTTTCTTTTTTCAGATTTTGGATTACTAAGTATAAGAATATATTTTCCCAAAATCAAATCAGTTTTAATACAAAATACAAAAATCAATTTTAGATTTTGGAATCCATATAAATAAAGCTATATTGGTCTATTGACTATGCTTATATATGGATAATCCAAATATCTCTATTTAACCTTCGGCATTCACAAAAGGCAATAAAGCCAAAATTCTCGCCCGTTTGATTGATGCGGTTAAATCTCGCTGTTGCTGAGCTGTTAATCCAGTAATCCGACGTGGAAGAATTTTACCCCGTTCGGTAATAAATTTACGCAACAAATCCACGTCTTTATAATCTATGGGTTCTCCTGGTTTGATTGGAGACAGACGACGACGATAATAAGCCATTTCTACTTAATTTCCTTGTGAACTGTATGGGTATTGCAATGGGTACAGAACTTTTTCAGTTCTAAACGACTTGTTGTATTGCGACGATTTTTAGTACTCGTATAACGAGAAACTCCAGGCGAACGCTTGTTGGCGTTACTGCGACACTCTGTACACTCCAGTGTCACTATTATACGGACACCTTTATTTTTAGCCATAATAGTTAGATCGACAATCTAAGCAGGATATAATAACACAAATAACCATTATCTCACATTACGTCGCACGATTTCAACTATTCCTTCGATTTTTAGATCCAGGGAATAGGTTTGACGCGACGAAAACAGGTGTAATTCTAGCATAGCGATCGCGCAATGCTTGCCACATTATGGTGTTGCTAATAGCTTTACCACTTGTGCTATTGAATCACGCTTAAGTATAGCAGCCACGTTACGGAAAATGTTGTTTCAAGCAATAGAGTTTATTGATATCTATCTTCTAATCGAATGCCCGAATTTAGAATTTAGAATGCCCGAATTTAGAATTTAGAATGCCCGAATTTAGAATTTAGAATTAACTACTTAAAACAATATTGTATATATCATCACTGCGTTTTTTGGTAATTTACTTGAAGTATCTGTAACGTAGAAATTTGGGTTGGTAAGTACTTATACCGTTTCTGTATCAAGATGCGCCCCTCTCCAGCCTACCCAGGT
>DESS01000349.1:0-1225 GCA_002361335.1 Richelia sp. UBA3308 | reverse complement strand
GCCTTCCAGGCTGCGGGCGATTAGCTGCTGACTCATACAGAATTGGTATTAAGCAAAATTAATTATATATTCTCAGCCGAAGTTGATCAAAATGGTTTCTACAGCAAAGTGCATAAGTTGATTTTTTTAACACCAATTAATAGATAAGTTTATAAATATTCCGTCTATTACCATGAAAAAAATCTTAATCTTATCGGCAAATCCCAAAAATACTAACCAGTTGCGCTTGGATGAAGAGGTACGGGAAATTAAAGCGGCGTTAAAACTTAGCAAGAATAAAGAACAGTTTGAAGTTATTACTGAGTCGGCGTTACAGGTGAATGATTTACGGCGATCGCTCTTAGATAATCAGCCGCATATCGTTCATTTTAGCGGACATGGTTTGGGAAGTGATGGTTTGGCGTTGGAGAATAAGTTGGGAGAAATGCAGCTTGTTAGCAGCGAATCTTTGGCGGGGTTGTTTGAGTCGTTTGAGGATTCAGTTGAATGTGTTGTGCTGAATGCTTGTTATAGCGAAGTGCAAGCTGAAGGGATTTTTCAACATATTGATTGTGTAATTGGGATGAATCAGTCAATTGGGGATAAAGCTGCAATTGAGTTTGCTACGGGATTTTATGATGCATTAGCGGCGGGCAGAAGTTATCGAGATGCGTTTGGATTTGGTTGTGGTGCTATTAGTTTACAGGGGATTCCTGAGTCAAAAACGCCACAAATTAAAGTCAGAAAAAATTTATATGCTGTGGCACAAAAGACACCAGAAAAATCAGAATCATCAAGGGAATCTACAGCAGAGCAACCTACATCTACAGAATCAAATACTAATGTATCCCAAAGTTTTAGCGGCGGTACAATATACGGTGCTGTCATAGGCTCCCAAGGAGATTACAACCAACAAACAACTAATTTTCACAATATAAATAATTCGGATGAACAGCAACAAATTGCTAAAACTGCAAGGGAAGTTAAACAAATTTTACAGAGGTTGGAAGAAAATAACCCCAATCAAACTACTACCCAAAAAATGATGATTGCTGCTCAAGCTGTGGAAGAAGTTGAAAATAATCCGACGTTAAAAGTTCGTGTTATCAACGCATTAAAAGCAGGGGGAATTGAAGCTTTTAAAGAATTAATTAATCATCCTTTAGTGAATATTTTTATGGCTGCTATTGATGGTTGGGAAGTGTGAATGCCCGAATTTAGAATGCCCGAATTTAGAATGCCCGAA
>DESS01000375.1 GCA_002361335.1 Richelia sp. UBA3308 | reverse complement strand
ATTCTAAATTCTAAATTCTTACATCCCCTGATTCAACATCAAACCAGTGAGTATTCTCAGAGGGTAGAGCCAAGGTAATTTCTTCATCGTGCCAACTTTGTTCGGGAGGTAGTAAAGCACGTATAATCGGCGATTCTGTTTGGGAACTAGTAACCCGCACGCTAACCAATTTGTACATACCCAAATTTTCGACTAAATATACCCGCCCTTTTACAGTTTGTCTATCTTCCGATAATGCCACACGAACGTGTTCTGGACGAATACCTAAAACTATTTGCGGTGGTAAAGTTGCTAATTTAGGTAAATTCACTGCAAAATCACCAATGATGGCGCTATTGCCTTTACAAGGTAGGGTAAGTAAATTCATTTGAGGGCTACCTACAAAACCAGCCACAAATAAATTAGCCGGATGGTTGTAAATATCTGCTGGTGGTGCAAGTTGCTGAATATAGCCGTTATTTAATACTGCGACTTTAGAAGAAAGTGTCATCGCTTCCGTTTGATCGTGGGTAACATAAACTACTGGCGCTTTTTGGGCAGCAAATATCTGTTTAATATCAGCGCGGACTCTTTCACGCAATAATGCATCAAGATTACTCAAAGGTTCGTCTAGTAAATAAACTTCGGCTTTACGTACCAAAGCTCTACCGACAGCAACCCGTTGTCTTTGCCCCCCAGAAAGTTGTCGGGGTTTGCGTTGTAACAATTCTTCTAAACCTAAAAGTGTGGCTACTTCTGCAACCCGTTTTTGAATTTCCCCACGAGGTACTTTTTTTAACTTTAATCCCGAGGCCAGATTTTCGTGTACCGTCATGTGTGGGTACAGCGCATAGCTTTGGAACACCATCGCCATATTGCGATCGCCAGCACGTTTGTAGGTAATATCCTCATTTCCCAGTAATATTTTTCCTCGTGTCACCTCTTCCAAACCCGCAATCATCCGCAAAGTGGTAGATTTGCCGCAGCCACTGGGGCCTAATAATGTCAGAAATTCGCTATCTTCTACAGATAAACTAATATCTTTAACCGGAATAACTTTTGGAGCAAAGGTTTTGTTTAAATTTTTGAGTTCAAGTTTAGCCATATTGCGATTTTAGATTTTAACAACGGATGGGTTTATTTTGGATTTTGGATTTGGGATTAGTTTTTTCAGAGGATGTTTAACAAAGATTGTTTTCAACCTAACAACTATCAACTAAGAATTAATAATTAATAATTAACAACTATCAAGTAAGAAGTAAGAAGTAAGAAGTAACAACTATCAACTATCAACTAACAACCAACAACTATCAACTAACAACTATCAACTAACTATCCTTTAACAGCCCCAGCAGTAAGTCCTTGAACAATCTTGCGTTGGAAGAATAAAACTAGTAAAACTAAAGGTAATGTTCCTAAAACTGTCGCCGCAGCAATTGGGCCATAAGGAATTTCAAATGTTGATGCACCGCTTAATTGAGCTGCCGCAACAGGAATTGTTTTCATCTCTTCCCGAGTAATAAATGTGAGAGCGAATATAAATTCATTCCATGCAAAAATAAAAGTGAGAATTCCTGTTGTCACCAAAGCCGGAAGAGTCATCGGTAAAATAATTTGTGTTAGCATTTGCCAGGTATTATAACCGTCAACCCTGGCTGAATCTTCCAAATCTTTAGGTAATTGCTCGAAAAAGCTACGTAAAACTAAAATAGTCAGCGGTAAATTTATTGCAGTATAAGGAATTATTAGCGCTAAATAATTATTACCTAAACGTAAAAATTGAATAATTTCTAACAATCCTAAGAATAATAAAATTCCCGGAAATAAAGTCACAATCAAAATTCCTGCCAGAATAATATTTTGACCCCTGGGACGCAAACGCGCCAAAGCATAAGCAGCAGGGGCACCAATTCCCAAAGCAAAAACTGTAGAAAGAATCGAAACAAAAGCACTATTTAATATATAACGCCAAAAAGGACGACGAATAAATAATTCAGTATAATGACTCAAAGTAATACGAGTCGGAAAATAAATCGTGGGAAATTTGGAAATATCTTCATTCACCTTAAACGAAGTTAATAATTGCCATAAAGCCGGTGCTAAACTGAACACAACTACGAAAATAATTGCCATCCATAATAATATTTTTTTCATCTTAGTTGTTAGTTGTTAGTTGTTAGTTGTTCATTCTTCATTCTTCATTCTTCATTCTTCATTTTCCTTGTCCTTATTAAGCACTAGTACGAGATACACGAAGTAATAAATTGCCAATAAATACTGCAAAAATTAACAATAAAAAAGTTACCACAACCAAGGCCGCACCATAACCAAAATCTAAATAACGCATGATGGTAGAATAAATATAAAGTGATACAACTTCCGTAGCACCTCCAGGCCCACCACCCGTCATTACTGCAATTAAATCGAAGATTCCAAAGGCTTGAGCAAAGCGAAATAATACAGCGATCAAAATTTGTGGTATTAAAAGTGGCAGGGTTATTTGTCGGAAACTTTGCCAAGGTGTAGCCCCATCAATGGCGTGTGCTTCATACAAATCACCCGGTATAGACTGCAAACCAGCTAACAGTAAAATACTGATAAACGGCGTAGTTTTCCACACATCAGCAACAATAACTGCGATCGCAGCTAAAGTTGGTTCTCCCAACCAATTAATACCAGTTTCAATAAAACCTAACCGTTGTAAAATATCGTTTACTACCCCATATTGGTCATTAAAAATCCAAGCCCAGGCTAAACCAATTAAAGCAGTAGGTAAAGCCCAGGGTAAAATTGCAGTAGTTCGTACTAAGCCACGCCCAAAGAATTTTTGATTTAAAACCAAAGCAATTATCAAACCCAACAGCAATTCTGAAATTACCGAAGCGCTAGTAAATATAGTTGTGATCAGAAAACTTTGCCAAAAACGTCCATCTCCCACCATCCGCCCATAATTATCCAAACCCGAAAAAACTGATTGTAATTGCGTTCCCAAATTTTTCGTAAACAAACTTAACCAAAAAGCACGAACAATAGGATAGCCAAAAACCAACAACAGCAACAGCAGCGCCGGTATTAACAAAATCCAAGCCGTTTTTTCTTCTCTACTCCTAATTGTTTCCATATTAGTTGTTAGTTGTTAGTTGTTAGTTGTTAATTGTTAGTTGATAGTTGATAGTTATCACCAATGCCCAATGCCCAATGCC
>DESS01000376.1 GCA_002361335.1 Richelia sp. UBA3308 | reverse complement strand
GGATTAACGAGTAACGAGTAACGAGTAAAGAGTAACGAGTAACGAGTAACGAGTAACGAGTAACGAGTAACGAGTAAAGAGTAACAACTAACAACCAACAAATAACAACTAACAACTAACAACTAACAACTAACAACTAACAACTAGCTTTATGTCTGATGTAAACGGTACTTGGCTGGGAACTTATTGGCAAGATGGTAATCCGACTCGCTTTGAAGTTGTACTTGTGCAAAGCGGTAACAGTTTGACTGGTAACGTTTTAGATGATGGTTATTTGGGAGAAGCTAAGTTAAGCGGTGAAGTTGTAGGTCGTCGTATCAGCTTTATTAAGCTTTATTTTACAAGTTCACCCGATGCCGTAGAATATTATGGGACAATTTCCGAAGATGAAGATTATATTCAAGGACAATGGAAAATCAATAGTTGGGATTTTGGTCCTTGGGAAGCTAGACGTAGCGGTGAGTCTTTAAGCTTGGAAGTTGAAAACAAAGCAGAAAAAAAAGTACCCGTAACTATTGGCAAACCCTAATAAGCTAATAAAATTTATCTACTCACAACGTAAAGTTCTATCCTACGCAGCTAGGCTTTGTTTATTTAGCCCTTCAATGAATTCATATAAAAATTGCCTGTGAAATAGTTATATATGCTTATTTACGTATGTTTACATGAACTTTTAAGGAATAAGGGTGACAAGAAGTGAATTTATTAAGTATCAATCACCTAGAAACTTTTTAGATTTAGAACAAATTTTATGTCACTGCAAGCTGGAATTGATGCTGCCAAAGTTGGACATTATCAAGAAGCTATTCCATTGCTCGAACAATATTGTCGTAATTGTAGCGAACAAAGTTCCGCTGAATATTGTACGGCACAGATGTGGTTGGTGAGAGCATATAAAGCCACTGGTGAAGTTGAAAAAGCTTTGATTCTTTGTCAAAGGTTGATGCAAAGCCAAGATCAGAAGGTAAGTGACTGGGCAAGTAAAATGTACCAGAAACTAAATGACTCCCCAAGGGAAACTGAAACTAGAAAAAACTCTAGCGCTATAGAAAATCGTAAGTCTGCTGGGGTGAAGTTAACAATGGGGGGAGTTGGTGGAAATTTAGCTTTCGCATCTGTTGTCACCCTTTCATTGATGTTTGGCATGGTGTTGGCCTTAGGGTTGGCAATAGTATTTATTGTAGGTAGCGATAATCCCGTTACAGGTTTAGGAATTGCGATCGCGATTACTCTAGTTTTTAATATTGCGGCTTTTTTCCTGTCTCCATTTTTGATGGATTTCACCCAAAGTTGGTTATATAAAACTCGTTGGGTGGAATTGGCAGAAATTGAAAATCTTAGTCCACAAACGATTGCAGTTATTCGTCGGGTTTGTCAGCAGAAAAAACTCAAGGTGCCGCGTTTGGGAATCATTGAAGACCAAAATCCTACGGCATTTACTTACGGTTCATTACCTAATAGTGCCCGTTTGGTAGTAAGTCGGGGACTTTTTACTTATCTTGATGATGATGAAGTTGCTACAGTTTATGCTCACGAACTCGGACATATTGTCCATTGGGATTTTGCGGTGATGACTGTAGCTTCAACTTTGGTACAAATTTGCTATTTAATTTACACTACAGCTAGAAGTTTAGTACGTGGTGGGGGTGATAGCAAACTTGCTGATGCAGCAAAAACAGCTTCGTTAGTAGCATACATTTTTTACTTTATCGGTACTTATTTACTACTGTTCCTTTCTCGCACAAGGGAATATTTTGCAGATCATTTTGCAGCAGAAACTACGGGGAATCCCAATGGATTATCTCGGGCTTTGGTAAAGATTGCTTACGGAATTGTGGAAGAAGGTTCCAGAGCAAAAGAACCCAGTCGTTTAATAGAAGGAACTCGTGCTTTAGGTATTTACGATGCTAAAGCCGCAGCAACTACAGGAAACGCCTATCGCATCGCTTCCCAACCAGAAAAAATTGGTCGAGTGTTTCTCTGGGATATGTTTAATCCTTGGGGTTGGTGGATGGAATTGAATTCAACTCATCCTCTGACGGGTAAACGAGTGCGTGCTTTGAGTACCTATGCCGAACAATTGGGTTTAGAAACTGAATTCGATATGGGGAAAGTTATAGGGGAAGGTAAAGGTTTAGATAAAAGTAAACTTTACGGCAGTTTTTTCTTAGATATTTTGCTTTACGGTGCCGAAACCATTGGTTTATTGGCTGGTATTGTAATTAGTATCATTATTGTGAGTTCTGGTGTAAATAATGCTGGCTTGATATTTGCTTGTCCATTAATTGGTTTAGGAATAGGAATAATTATTAAAGCCTTGGTGATGTTCCCCAATTATGGAAAAGCAGAAGAAACAGATGTTCTCACGTTAATGTCAAATCCTTATGCTAGTCCTTTACGGGGTCGTCCTGCAACACTTGAAGGTAAACTAATTGGACGTGGTGACGCTGGTTATAAATTTGGTTCCGACTTGAAATTACAAGATTCCAGCGGAATGCTTTATTTACATTATGCTTCTCGATTTGGTCCGATTGGAAATTTCTTGTTTGGCATGAAGCGAGTAGAAAGTTTAATTGATATGAATGTCGGTGCTGTCGGTTGGTTTCGTCGTGGTATTATGCCCTGGATGGATTTAATTCAGTTAAAAAGTGAAAATGGTACTATTGTCAATAGTTATCATCGTTTCTGGTCTTTGATTTTCGGTGGTGGTTTGATTATTTTGGGTATAGCTTTGATGACATTTTTCTCAGGGGTTTAGTCATTTAATAAAACACCTTAAATCCCTCTAGTTTATAACTATAGCGCTATAGAAACAGAGCACCATCCAGTGGCGGTGGTGCTTGAATTTTTATAAATAAGAAATGAATCGGAAATAAGATTGTTTAATAATCTTAATCATGATTTTTTGATTCACTAAAAAACAGTAAAGCAACATTTTACTGCGATAAGCCCTAGGGGCATGGGCTACGCGATCGTTCCTGTAATTTCCAGTTTATCTTGGCTATTTTTGATAAAATCTTCCAGTGACTGAATCCATATCGACACACCCCATATACTTATTGTAATTAGTAGTTATTGCTCAATGAGAATTTTTTCACGAATGATTTCGGATTGCTATATGAGCTTTATTATATGCAGCTTCAGATAAAATTAGTATTTTAGGCGTTAAAATTACCTCAAACCCATCTAACAAAAAAGGGAATTATATAAATCTAAAATCGAAAATTGTTATGTCTGTAATAGTTGCTGCATTATATAAATTTGTCAAGTTTCCAGATTACACAGAAAAAAAACAACCTTTATTATCTCTTTGTCAAACACAAGGAATAAAGGGAACTGTTTTATTAGCTGAAGAAGGTATTAACGGTACAATTGCCGGTTCCCGTGAAGGTATTGATGCGGTTGTTAATTATTTGCATTGCGATTCCCGTTTTACTGATTTGGAATACAAGGAATCCACTGCCGAATCTCAACCATTTCTACGGATGAAAGTACGCTTAAAAAATGAAATTGTCACCTTGGGTATACCGGAAGTCAGCCCTAATAAACAAGTCGGAACTTATGTTAATCCCAAAGACTGGAATGACATTATTTCCAACCCAGAAGTAACGGTAATTGATACCCGCAATGATTATGAAGTAAGTCTTGGTACTTTTCAACGAGCAGAAAACCCGCAAACTGAATCATTTCGTGAATTTCCCGAATATATCAGTAACAACTTAAATCCTGACAAACATAAGAAGGTAGCAATGTTTTGTACTGGCGGTATTCGTTGCGAAAAAGCTACTTCTTACCTACTTTCTCAAGGATTCCAAGAAGTTTATCATCTTAAAGGTGGCATTCTCAAATATTTAGAAGAAGTGCCAGAAGAACAAAGTTTATGGAAAGGCGAATGTTTCGTTTTCGATCAACGTATTGCCGTGCGTCATGGTTTAAAACCTGGTTCCTACGATATGTGTATGAGTTGTGGACATCCGATTTCTCAAGATGATAAACTTTCACCAAAATACGAAGACGGAATTTCCTGTCCTTATTGTTTTGATAATCTTACAGAAGAAAAGAAAGCAAAAATGCACGAGAAGAAGCGGCAGCGTCTTGATTAAGGATGGGGAAAATAATTCAAAAGTATCAAGGTAATAATTCATAAATATCAAGGTAATAAATACTAAATTTCCCTCCCAACAAATGAAACGAACACATTTTTCGGACTTTGGCTGAAAGCTTTAGTATATAAGAGGGCGGAAAATGTCCAAGCAAGGTTCCTCATGCCCAATGCCCAATGCCCCATGCCCAATTCCCAATTCCCAATTCGGGCATTCGGGCATTCGGGCATTCCTAATTTCTTCTTGCTAATGTCAAACCATCTCCAATGGGTATCATACTGATGGTAACTCGTTCGTCTTGATGAATTTTTTTGTTTAAGGCACGGATTTTTTTGGTTCTATTATTTTGCACTTGTGGATTAGCTACTTGCCCAGACCATAATACGTTATCAATGGCAATTAATCCACCGGGACGTAATAATTTTAATGCTCGTTCATAATAATCATCGTAACTACTTTTATCAGCATCAATAAAGGCAAAATCAAAACTATCTGTTTCACCTTCTGCGATTAATCGATCGAGTGTTTCAATTGCTGGAGCTATACGAAGATTAATTTTATCTGCGACTCCTGCTTGTTGCCAATAACGACGAGCTATAGATGTATATTCTTCGCTGACATCACAAGCAACCATTTTACCTTCTGGCGGTAATGCTAAGGCAACTACTAAGGAACTATAACCCGTATAAACACCTATCTCCAACGTTTTCTTTGCTCCCATTAATTGTACCAGTAAAGCCATAAACTGCCCTTGTTCTGGTGAAATTTGCATGATATTTCTGGGATGTAATGCGGTTTCTTCACGCAATTTTGTTAACACTTCCGCTTCTCGTATTGATACTGAGAGTAAATATTCATATATATAATTTTCTAATCCCAGTGTTTGCTTAGACATATTTCGTTATGGTGATTAATTCTAAACCAATTAATTTTATTTTGGCGTTGCCTACTCAGTTTATGAATTTAGATTTTGAGACGTTACACTGTAACGTCTCTACACGGGTTTGGGTTATCCAAAAATCAATTTATACTTCAAATCAGCAACGCCTTTATTTTTATATTAAGTTGTTAAGCTTCTTATCAAACTTTAGAAACTGCGATCGCACTGACATCGACTTTTCGATCGAATAATATTCGGGGTTTGAGTAAAATTTTGAACAATAGTATAAAAGATTGTAATTCATTGGGGGAAGATTTACGTTTCCATTGTCCGGGACGACAGAACAATATTTCGACTAAACGACGATGTTGAGGTAAGGTTACTAAGGGGAATCTGACTCTAATGGTGGGAAATTCATCTTTGATGCCGGTACGTATAATTTCTGCATTCAATTGTAAATTTTCTTCGGCTATTTCTAATTTGACTAATTGACTGGGAAATAATTCTATGGGTATTTGTTGAGTTAGTGCGATTTCTGCACCGACTTCGGAAATCATTGTGGTTATTCCCCAAAGGGTTTTTTCACCAATATTTAAACGGATTATTCGCCGCAAATCAAACCACTCGTAAACGTCTGCTTTTGGTGCATCAATTAATATTATTAGAGCGATACCAATTAAGATCAAATTATAAATACTCCATATCCATCCTAAATCTAAACCTTGGGAATGATTGACAATTTGGGAATTGTTTGTTGAATGCCATAATAATGCTAAATACATTCCTAAATTGCGCCACAAACTAATAGCATTGCCGATGAATAAGATAATTAAAGGTAAGGCTAAATTCCAGTTGAAATAAAATTTATGACTTGCATTTCCTTTGGGTGTAACTTTAAATCCTTTGGAAAATGGATTTAACATGACTTTAATTACCGTTAATCCTAGGGGAAAAGCTAAGGCTATACTGTAAATTTCTGATAGTATGGCAGAACGCGATCGCGAATTTAACCAGGAAAATACAGTTAGTTGGGTGAGGTAAAAAGGTAGTAGGAAATAAAGTGCTTCTTCTAGGGTTGCTTGTACGGGAATAATGCCTAAAAATGAGTATGCTAAGGGCATTAATAAAAATCCGACGCGGGAAATGCTGCCAAACCAGTTGAGCAATCCTTCTAAATGAGCTAGTCTTTGTAATGGTCGTAATCCTCTAATTGTTAGGGGATTTGATTTAATAAAAAATGCTTGTAAAGTACCTTGTGCCCATCGTATACGTTGAGTTGCATGTGCGCCGATATTTTCCGCAGCTAAACCGGCACTTAGTTTTTCATTTAAATATATAAGTTTGTAGCCTATTGCTGATAAATTAATTCCTGTAAAGTAATCTTCACTGAGAGATTCGGTGACAAAACCGCCAGTTTTTTCTAAAGCACTGCGTCTAACAACAAAGGAAGTTCCGGCACAAACTACACTTCCAGCGCTATCTTTTATTGGTTGAATTTGTCTGTAAAATACTTCTTCTTCTGGAGTTACAATGTTTTCTAAACCTAAATTATAGGCGATGGGGTCTGCATTATAAAAGCTTTGGGGTGTTTGTACTAAGGCTATTTGTTCGTCTTGAAAAAAGCCTAAGGTACGGGTGAGAAAGTTTTTTGTAGGAATAAAATCAGCATCAAAAACAACGATTAATTCTCCATTTATTTGAGTTAATGCATGATTTAGATTACCTGCTTTGGCATGAATATTATCGCTTCTAGTAATATATTCACATTCCAACTCTTCAGCTAATGCTTTCATTTCTGAACGGCGGGTATCGTCCAAAAGATAAATAGTTTTATTTTCATATTCTAAAGCTTGACAACCAATAATTGTACGCCGCAAAATAAAAGTTGGTTCGTTATAAGTGGGAATCAAAATATCGACACTAGGATTAAAATCTCCTTGAATAACAGCAATTGAATTTGTATCTGCTTCATGACGACGTTCCTTGACATTCAGCATTAAAAATAATTGAATTGTGACACTTAATAATACGAACATTTCTAAACAAAATAAACCCAAACTAAAAACACCATTTAAAGGAGTATCTAGATTTAATGTTGATAAAGAGCGCCACAATAGGTATCTACCAGTTAATATTAATAATATTGCTACTACAAGTCTTCGCGACCAAATACGGGGTTTAGGAGAAATTTTCATTACAGCCCAGACAGTTAATAATAAGGCTACAGTTGGAGCTAATAAATATTTTCCCGTCACCATTGGCGCTTCTAACCACATTGGTGGATTCTGTTGTAAAAAGTTAATTTCAGCAAAAATTGCATTGATTTTATTTTCTCCAGTAAACCAAGCTGCAACAATAATTGCTGATAAAATCACAATGCTTAATAAAAATAAAGTTGCAACTCTAATTTTGAATATTCTTTTACGAAGATGACGGTCATCTTTTGGTTGCCCCGGTTGTGTAATTGTCATTTTTAGTTGTTAGTTGTTAGTTGTTAGTTGTTAGTTATTTTGTTTGATATTTTTGATGATGAATTATTTCGTGGATAAAGATATAAGATTTCCATCTGACAAAATATTTTTTCAATTTGGTATTATTTCGTGATTAGTGATTAGCGATTAGTGATTTGAGATTTTTGATGATGAATTATTTCGTGGATAAAGGTATAAGATTTCCATCTGACAAAATATTTTTTCAATTTGGTATTATTTACTATCATTTTAAACAAATTTTCCTTATTGTGTGAGTAATCTCACCCAAATCAATTTCAGTTTCATCTCAAAAATCGTCTATATAGCCCATATAATTAAATCTAAAATTCAATATAAATTTATTTGGAATTTCCTGAATTAAAACGAGATTAAAAATATCATCGAAACTTTAGCCTAATTTTCAACAACTTCTCAGCTTCTATTAATTTATTTACTAGAACAAAGCCTTAAAGTGTACTCATAGATGAATGTGAGGACAGTGGAATGAAATTCAAGTATGTAGCAGTTTTAGGTATCGTTGCTTTATTAAGCGTAGGTTGTGCAAATGTAGCATCGCAAAAGTCAGAAATTCAACCCCAGACACAGACAGTAGCACAAACCTCAGATGGTGCTTCCATAGAAGCTTCGGGAACTTTTGTCGATGCAGAACACCCAACCGACGGAACAGCTAGTATTATTACTGAAAACGGCAAAAAATACATCCAGTTTGATGATCAGTTTAAATCTGATAACGGGCCAGATTTATTTGTAATTTTACACAAAGACGATAAGTTACCAATTACTGGGATTAAAAAAGAAGATTATGTAACTATCGCCCGTTTGAAAAGCACAAGCGGCGTTCAAAAGTATGAAATTCCTGAAAATGTAGATTTTACTAAGTACAAATCAGTAGCTATTTGGTGTCGTGCATTTAACGCTACTTTCGGTTATGCAGTCTTAAAAGCATAGGTTTTTTGACAGTAGTTACCCCCTAGCTAAAATCTTGACAAAATAACCTTTAGGGGGTAAAAAGTTTGACAGGTTACAATTTTCTTCAAAGGCAGGCTTGATAAAACAATTAAGTTGTTTAGTATCGGGGATTTCATCACAAGCCTGCCCCTGGATTTAAGGCTTTATCTACCGTTACGGAATCAGGTAAAAAGTACAAACTAACCCCTCATTGCAAGCCAACAATAGTAAAGATACAGGGTTTTGGATAAGGCAAGACAGTTTTATCTATATTTAATTAAACCCAATGAAAAATTGATTGATTATAAAAGATTTGGACACATTCATATGGAACTAGCAGATTTTTTCACCTTAATACATCCTGCGATCGCAGTTGTGTTTGTATTTCCCTTAATTGGTAATGTAGTAAACTTAGCTTGGGCTGCACGTCAGCGTCGTTTACAAGCCAAAGCTAAGATTAAAAGTAAAATTCCTCCAGTTGTTGGTGCGGAGCATAAACGGTTAGGAGATTTATTAACTGGTTCGGTTGTAGGATTAACTTTAATCGGTTTAGTCCATCCAATTGGGGACGATATAATCAAAAAACAATTGTGGATTCAGGAACCTTTTCAATTTATTTTTATTATTTTGATGTTTGTTGCGACTATTGCTTCTTTAGTATTTCTCTACAAAGCAAAAAAGAAACAATGGCGAGCAATTTTTGCGACTTTAACAGGTGCTGGTATTGTAATATTAGGTTGTCAAGATGGAGTTTTTCGACGTACAAATGAGTGGTATTGGTCGCATTATTATTATGGGATTGCTGCATCTTTATTAATGATTTTCTCTTTAGCAATTGTTCCAGAAATTTATCGCGATAAATCCAATCGTTGGCGGATTATTCACACAGTTTTAAATACTGTTGCTTTGTTACTATTTATCGGTCAAGGTTTAACAGGAGTTAGAGATTTATTGGAAATTCCTTTGAGTTGGCAGAAACCTTTTCTATATCAATGCGACTTTGTTAATAAAACTTGTTCTTAGCAATTATCAGTTATCAGTTAACAGTTATCGATGATAGCTGAGAATTGATAACTGACCGAAAAAATTTTATATTTTAAAGACAGACTTTATATTTTAACAAAATATTTTATATTTCAACAAATTTTTAGATTTAGAATTAAATTATGAATTATTTCAAGCCTCAGGCTTTCAACTATGGAAAAATCTTGCGGATGGGTTTACAGGCTATTCGGAACTTCAATACCGAGAACCCGATATTTAACTAACAACTAACAACTAACAACTAATAACTAATAACTAATAACTAATAACTAATAACTAAATCAGATGTTCAAAAAAATTGACTTTAATTCTTTAAGAGTACGTTTGACGGCAGGAGTTGCTGCATTTTCTATTTTAGGTTTAGGAAGTCTGGCTTCTTGGACAAGTTGGAGAATGCAGCAAATATTAATTGAAAGTCATAAAAAAAATATTGAAGAAATTGCTGCACGGATACCCCGTGATGCTGAACTTTATAATAAAATGCTTCCGCAAACAGAAGCCCTCTCCAAAGCAGTTGAAAATTTAGATACTAATAACACATTTCTATGGGTAGAAAATAAAGATAAAACAATATTAGCTAAATCGAATACTTTAATTAACTCATCGAATTCTCAAGAAAATCAATTAGTTTCATTGAGACATATACCGATTAAACCTAAAGTTGTCCAAGTTGGCGATCGCTATTTTGTTTTGTGTAGCGGTTCCTTGAAGATACAAGGAAAGAGAGTAGGAAGTATTGCAGTAGCACAAGATATTACCCGCGATCAAACTATGTTTGTTGGCATGTTACAAGGTGTGGGTATTACCAGTGTTTTCGTAGTAATTATTATGGCTGGAGCAATTGCATTTTATATTAAACGTTCTCTACAACCTTTACGCCAGCTAAGTCAAATGACAGAAGTTATTTCTGCTGATGATTTAGGAACAGCAAAATTGTATTTATGTCATGCACCCAGTGAAGTTAAACAACTAGCTGATACTTGTAATATGATGCTTTCTCGTCTTTCCGAATCTTGGGAAAAAGAGCGACAATTTGTTAGTAATGTCTCTCATGAACTACGCACGCCATTGACAATTGTACATGGTTATTTACAAAGCGTATTGCGACGACAGCAGAATCTAACAGAAATCCAAAAAGAAGCCTTGGAAACTGCTGCATCGGAAGCAGAAAATACCATTGGTTTGTTACAAAATTTGCTGGAGTTAGCAAGAGCTGACCACGGTAATTTACATTTGAATATAGAAAACTGTATTTTGAATGATGTCGTGAGTGAAGTTGTGGAAATGGCAGATCAATACAGCGATCGCAAGATTAAAGTTGAGGCTACAGAATATTTAATTGAGGTGAAAGCTGATTATAATCGCCTCAAACAAGTATTGCTTAATTTAATTGATAATGCTGTTAAGTATTCAGAAGCTGGTACGCCGATAACTTTAAAATTATCTCGCCAGGGAGATGAAGGATGTATTCAAGTTTGTGATATGGGTTATGGCATTCCTTTACAACATCAATCGCGGATTTTTGAACGTTTTTATCGTGTAGATGAAGCCCGTAATCGTGCTGGTGGAACTGGTTTGGGTTTATCGATTGTCAAGACGCTTGTTGAAGGTATGGGTGGTAAGGTTTCGGTGCGTTCTAAATTGAGTGAAGGGAGTATTTTTACTGTTTGTTTGCCGGTTTAAAAGAATAACTCAATCCCCGAATGAATGGCGGAATTTATCGAATTAATTAGTAATTCGTAATTTGTGCCATATTATGAATTATTAATTCAATTTACGATTTTTGATTGTTTATATGAATCAATTTAGAGGTATTTTAGATTTTTTAACTAGTACCGCTGCGCGCAAATAAAAAGTCAAAAATCAACCCCAGTTCTTCTTAAACAGATTAAATCCTTAAAGTTTATTCTAAAATTCCTTGTTTCTGGTAGTATCAGATGGGACGATTGAGTTACGAGCAAACTAATAGAAGGGATCAATATTTCTTATATATTCCCCCCTATTTTCAGGTAGTAGCCTATCTCCCAAATTCTAATTAATCCAGAATCACAATTAAGGAAAAAAAATGAACTTTGGTAATCTTGCTAAAATTGCAGTTGGTATAGCTGGTGTAGCTGCTACTGGCTATGGTGTTAAAAAAGCTGTAGATTATTTTCAGAATCGCGATCAAGAAGAGCCAGATCCAGAAAAAGCTGAAGATACAGAAGTTGAGGTAACATCAGAAGATGTTGCTTATGCTACTGTAGAACCTGAATCCGTACAACCTTTCCTTGATGCTAGCTTTGGCGCTCCTGGGCGTTATGTTCCCACTCGCGCACCCAAAATCTTTGAATATCAAGACCAACAGTATATGGTAATTTGGGCTTACGATAACGACAAAGAAAAAAATCAATTGTTGGGCTTCAAATATACTGATGAAGGTCGGGAAATGGTTGCTAGTGTAGGATATACTGGTGATGCTACCGACTACAATGTTAACTTAGACGGTACAAATTTAGCTGTTAAAATTGACGCTAATGGAGAGGAAATCACTTCAGGGCAAGGTGAAACTGAAGGAACAAATGAAGTTGACTTAGTTCCTGTCGGCTAAGTTTATTTAGAATTAGCGGTAGTGGTGCATTGTTGGTAATAAGTACAATGGGAATTACTAGCTAAACTATCCCAGAAATTAGTTTAGCATTACCGCGACAATGCACCACTATTTGTATTGCTAGGTAATTGGTTTTCTTGTAGGGTATGTGACGCTTCGATCAATTTTGTTTGTTTACCAATAAAAATTTTCACAGTTTAAGGCTTATTCCTAAGCTGCTACGCATTTAACTTATATATTCATTTGACACTAATTGATGCCTAAAACTGCCTCAAAGAAAATATGGCTAACTCGATCAACTATAAATAAGTTTAGTTAATAATTGAGCGATTTAATCTAGCTCTTGTCCCTTCTTCCAACTTCGGCTCTTCCAACTTCTAAGCTGTTGTGCATTTTTAATGCACAACAGCTTACTCATTACTCACAATTCGCTACTCACTATTCACTAAGCTTGTAATTAATCTTTATCAACCAAACTAATTCGATAACCCAAAGCATCCAAAAATTCAATTAATTTCAGAATTTCCCCACCACCAGTTTCAGCCAGGATTTTATCGAGTTGTTCGTAATGGTGTTGTGCAGTTTCAGAAAAATCACCACTGCGTTTTCTTGCTTCTACTACTTCTTCTAATGCTGAACGAAAAATTTTAGCATCGTAACCTTCCTCATCTAATTCCAACATTACTGCAATGTAACCAGCAGCATGTTCGGAATCTTTGAGAGAATTAATTAGAGATTCATTGAGAAAATTAAAGCCTTATTACAATTATCCCTAAGGATCCTAGGGATATCGAAATGTATCTTTGTATGTCAGTTAACTTTGTCTTTTCGTGAGTACTTGCTATGATCCGCCATCATAGCTGTAGGTTATAGATCCTATATTTAATGAAAATCTAAACATTCACTGACAAATATCGGTTAAGAATAAACAGTAACTATAACGAACTGACTACAAATTATGTCTGAAGCAACTATAGAATCTATTCTCCAAGAGAAGCGCTTATTCTCTCCCAATCCGGAATTTTCACAAAATGCCCACATTAAAAGCTTAGAAGACTATCAGCGTCTTTACGACAAGGCACAATCAAACCCCGAACTATTCTGGGCTGATCTCGCCGAAAAAGAATTACATTGGTTTCAAAAGTGGGATACAATATTAGATTGGCAACCACCTTTTGCCAAATGGTTTGTCAACGGTAAAATTAATATTTCTTACAACTGTCTTGATAGACATCTTACTACTGCAAACAAAAATAAAGCCGCGATTATTTGGGAAGGAGAGCCAGGAGACTCTCGCACTATCACTTACGCACAGCTACACCGGGAAGTTAGTCAATTTGCCAATGCACTCAAAGAATTAGGGGTGAAAAAAGGTGATACCGTAGGCATTTATATGCCGATGATTCCCGAAGCAGCGATCGCCATGTTAGCTTGTGCGAGAATTGGTGCTCCCCATAGTGTTGTGTTTGGCGGTTTTAGTGCCGAAGCTTTGCGCGATCGCCTTAATGATGCCAAAGCGAAGGTGGTAATTACCGCTGATGGTGGTTTTCGTAAGGATGCCATTGTTGCTCTCAAACCGCAAGTTGATAAAGCTTTAGAAAATAATGCCGCTGCTTCTGTAGAAAAGGTTTTGGTGGTACAGCGTACCAAACAAGATGTTCACATGGAATCGGGAAGGGATTATTGGTGGCAGGATTTACAAAAACAGGTATCCGCTGATTGTGCCGCCGAACCCATGGATGCTGAAGATGTGCTATTTGTTTTATACACATCTGGCAGCACAGGTAAACCGAAAGGTGTTGTTCACACTACTGGTGGATATAACCTTTATAGCCATATAACCACCAAATGGATATTCGATTTACAGGAAACTGATGTATACTGGTGTACTGCTGACGTAGGTTGGATTACTGGACATAGCTACATCGTTTACGGTCCACTTTCTAACGGTGCAACCACAGTCATGTATGAAGGTGCGCCTCGTAAATCAAATCCTGGTTGTTTCTGGGATGTGGTAGAAAAGTATGGCGTAACAGTTTTTTATACGGCACCTACAGCAATTCGTGCCTTTATCAAAATGGGTGAAGAACATCCCAAAGCACGGGATTTATCATCTTTACGGTTGTTGGGAACTGTGGGTGAACCAATTAACCCAGAAGCTTGGATGTGGTATCACCAGGTAATCGGCAATGAGCGTTGTCCAATTGTCGATACTTGGTGGCAAACGGAAACCGGTGGTGTAATGATTACACCTTTACCCGGTGCCATTCCTACCAAACCCGGTTCCGCAACTCGTCCTTTTCCGGGTATTCTTGCAGATATTGTAGATTTGGAAGGTAACGCCGTCAAAGATAACGAAGGTGGATATCTCGTAGTTCGTCATCCTTGGCCTGGTATGATGAGAACAGTATATGGTGACCCCGAACGCTTCCGTCGCACTTATTGGGAACATATTCCCCCCAAAGATGGCAAATATCTCTACTTTGCTGGTGATGGTGCAAGAAAGGATGAAGACGGTTATTTTTGGGTAATGGGACGGGTAGATGATGTATTGAATGTTTCAGGTCATCGTCTCGGTACAATGGAAGTCGAATCAGCCCTTGTTTCCCATCCTGCGGTAGCTGAAGCGGCTGTCGTAGGCAAACCGGATGAAATCAAAGGTGAAGAGATTGTGGCATTTGTGACATTAGAAGGTGGTCACAATGCTAGCGATGATTTGAATCAAGAACTGAAAAAGCACGTTGTTGCGGAAATTGGTGCGATCGCACGCCCAGGAGAAATCCGTTTTACCGATGCTTTACCAAAAACTCGTTCCGGCAAGATTATGCGGCGCTTGTTAAGGAATTTAGCAGCAGGGCAGGAGGTATCTGGAGATACTTCTACCTTGGAAGATAAAAGTGTGTTGGATAAGTTGCGAGAAGGAGCATAAAAATTTTGGATTGATTTGTTGTGGGGTGGGCATCCTTGTCTGCCCTTATTTAATCATAAAACTATTTAATATACTGATATGATACTATTTTGTTTACCTATAATAGGGTCGAGTTTTATATTGTCTATAAAAAAGTTTGATGTTGATAACTTGGAAGATATAAAATACAGCATATTTCATAGAGTAGCCGGTACATTTACACGGGCTGCTATGCCGGTACCACAAGAGTTTTAAATATAGTACTGTAC
>DESS01000186.1 GCA_002361335.1 Richelia sp. UBA3308 | reverse complement strand
ATAGCCTACTAGGAGATAACTCCTTCTTACACGCTTCGTGAAGCGGTAGTTGAGTAGAGTCCCCTAGATGTCCACGCGTACAACTTGTTGTAAGCGTGGGTGTTTGTCGCGAAAAAACTTATCCAATGGGTTGCTGCCCTGGATTTACAGCATGAATAAACTCGCTACCAGATTCCGGAAATCCTCGTTTATAACAAGCTTCTTCTGGTTTTCCCCATCCCAACTGTAAAATTATTTCTAAAAAGTCAGACTTTTCCCATTTCCACAAACTAGCCCATTGGCTTCTGTGGTCTATTCTTTTAATATCTTCTATAATTATTTTTTGATATTGTTTGCCGTTACTAACACTTAAATAAAAATCCATACCGACAGTGACTTGATACCAAAATTCTAAAATAGAATTTTTGGTAGATTTTAATATTTTCAAGTCATTTTCTAAAGCAATTAACTGTCCATCGACTTCGGGAAAACGTAGACTTTCACCTTTAACATTTACCTGCCGCCACACAATACCAGAAACTTGATGCTCCCTTTGATATTGGTGAATGGCAGCTTTAAAGTCTTGATAGGCAGTAAACTTCTGTAAGCCTTCGGTTTTGATAAACTGGTCAATTACAGGATTACCAGATACCTTTACATCTAACTTCAGGCGTTTTCCCGTCAGACAAGCTTTGCGCTCCTCTGTTAAAATTTGGATTAGTTCCTCGGTAGTGTAAACTTTTGACATCAGAATACACAAAGACCAATTATTATTATATTTACTAGTTATCGGTCATTCTCTAAATTGGATTTTCGCTAACAGGATTTTAGATTTTAGATTTTCGCTCTTCTGATTTTGGATTAACCCGGTAGTAAGACAGTCAGGGTTACCATTAAAAATTTTTTAGAAGAATAAATTTTTAATGACTGCCCATCAAAGCTCTTATTTTTTCTCTAGGTCTGAATCCCCTTGCTTTGTATCCTGTTTAATTTTTCCCAAAAACCAATTTAATATGCTAGATATTTGGATGATATTTGGATTAGAACAAAAACAGTTTCAAGCAATAACTTTCCAACTAGATAAAAATCGTAAATCCCCGCATCGCCAATCCAAAATCGAGTGACCTTTATATATTATCCCTTCATTTCAGAGATTGCAGTATTAGATATCACGAAAAAGTAAGTGCCGACAAATTTTTTCTTCAAAATATTGCGGCACCTTAAGTTATTCAGATAACTCACTACTGAACTCATTAAAAGAACGCCGCCTTAATTCTACTGATTCAGAACGCGGTAATAAATCGAACACTTCCCGGAATTTGTCGTCTATTTCTTCAAAAGGTACTTGTCCTTTTTTGTTTAAAATCACATTACCGGCTTGATTAAATACTACTACTTGAGGAACAGCACCGGAATAGTAATAACTTGGTGAACTAGGAGAATCTTTTGCTTCAAGTGGGAGTTTATCTATATCTACGGGAATAATTTCTGCGACATTACCGTAAAATGATTGTATTCGGGAAATAACTACAGCATACTGTTTACAATCGCTACTATCATCCACATAGAAGGCTAATATTGCAGGCTTATGATTTTCTAAAGCTTCGGCTAAAGTGGCCCGTGGTGGAATTAAGGAACCATTACCAGCATAAACAATAAAGATATTTCCTTCATATGTATCATCATTAATAGCTGCCTGTGCTGGTTGTATACTCGTAAATACTATGCAAATGATTAGCATTAATAAATACAAAGTTTGCCGCCAACTATAACTAACAAAATGTAAAATATACGACTTTAATTTACTCATACAAAGGAACCTTTTAAGCTAGATTTTGTTCTAAATTTGTGCTGGAGCAAGATTGATACTCTTGTGGTACGGGCATCCGGGGCACGTGCAAATGTACTTCATAAAGATGAAATATCTTGTATATAAATATTTTGAACCTAGAACAGCACAAAGGTCAAAGTTTAAGGAGTGAGGAGTGAATGGCCGAATGGCCGAATGGCCGAATGGCCGAATGGCCGAATGGCCGAATTAAAAAATTATGTCCCCTTGTCTCCCCTGAACCCCATCTCCCCCGAACCCCATCTGTAAAATGTGATGTTAAGACTGGCTTTTTAGCGGAGGATTCGCTAAACTCACGCTTAATAAATTTAAAACTTATATCTTTTATTAGGGTACGTTTGTGGGAAACAAAGTTCAACTTATAGATAAAGTACGCCGATGTGTGGCTGTTTCTGCTGCCAAAAGTGTGACTTTTGGAGTACGTACTTTGCGTCTGGGTGCGGCTTCCGTACTACCAGGTTCGATTGCGCGACGCATTCAACCCGATATCATGCGATCGCTAAGTCAGCAAGTTAAAAAGGGGATTATTTTAATTGCTGGTACTAATGGTAAAACAACCACATCTTTACTGTTACGCACGATGTTGGAAGAGGAGGGGTACCGTGTCGCTCACAATTCAACTGGCGCTAATCTAGAAAATGGTTTGGTAACGGCTTTGATGGAAAGTTCCAATTTGGTTGGTAATTTAAATGTAGATTACGCCATTTTGGAAGTTGATGAAAATATTGTTGCCAAGGTATTGCAACCGATCCAACCCACGGTTATTCTTTGTTTAAATTTATTTCGCGATCAACTCGATCGATACGGCGAAGTCGATTCTATTAGTAAGCGGTGGACAAAAGCAATTTCTACGCTTTCACCTGAAACAGTAGTCATTCCCAACGCTGATGACCCGACTTTATCTTACCTGGGTCAGCAATTATCTCAAAAGGTAGTATTTTTTGGTTTAACTGAACCAGAAAAGTATTTAGAAGCAATTCCTCATGCCGTAGATTCGATTTATTGTCCTAATTGTGGACATTCCTTGGATTATCAAGGGGTTTATTTATCACACTTGGGAGATTATACCTGTCCCCAATGTGGCTTTGCTAAAAGCGAACCTACTTTAAAGAGTCGGGAATGGGAACAAGTTTTAGTAGGACTCTATAACAAATACAATACCTTAGCCGCTGCCACCGCCGCCAAAGAATTGGGAATTGATGAAGCGAATATTCGCACTTCTATTCCGAAATTTCAACCAGCTTTTGGGCGTGCCGAAGAATTAAATATTAATGGCAAAAAAGTACGTATTTTGCTATCGAAAAATCCCGTAGGTACCAACGAAACAATTCGTGTAGTTACCGAAAGCAGTAATAAAACAACTTTGCTGGTGTTGAATGACAGAGTACAGGATGGGGAAGACGTATCCTGGATTTGGGATGTTGACACCGAAAAATTGGTACAACGGGGAGGTACTTTGGTTGTTAGCGGCGATCGCGTTTATGATATGGCCTTACGTCTACGCTACAGTCAAAAGTCCATCGATCACAATTTAAATTTGATTGTCGAAGAAGATTTACGCCAAGCAATTACAATCGCTTTAGATAATACAGAACTAAACGAAACCCTGCATATTTTACCTACATATACAGCTATGTTAGATGTGCGGGAAGCGTTGACAGGGAAGAAGATTCGGTAATTTCAATTAAGATTCGGCCCAGCCTTGCTGAGCGTATAACAATTATCAAGATATTTCCGAAGCACAGACTCATGACGCGAAGAGTGTTTTCTTCGCTACGGGTATATATCAAAGAAAATAATTGATAATTGTCTTTGATTACTGAATTTTTAAACCTTGGGTAATAGAAATATGTTGAAGCAACATTTTCAGATGCTTGCTAGCTACAATACTTTAGCAAATCGTAAACTATATCAAGTATGTTCCCAACTATCAGATGCACAACGCAAGCAGATTAGACCAGCTTTTTTCAAAAGTATTCATGGTACTCTCAATCATATTATGATTGGCGATCGCATTTGGATGGGAAGATTTAAAGGTCAAGAAATGGCATCGACTGGACTTGATGCGATTCTTTACCATGACTTTGAGGTGCTTCAAAAAATGCGGGAATTAGAAGATAAAACTATTGAAGTTTTTGTGTCTAATTTAAGTGAAGGTTTTTTCAGTAATACAATAACCTACGTCAACAATCAAGGTAAAGCTTATAAAGATCCTGCCCAATTACTACTGGCACACTTTTTTAACCATCAAACACATCATCGCGGGCAAATTCACGATATGCTTACTCAAACAGAAATTGTACCTCCAGTGTTAGATATGCATCGGATTTTACGACCGTAAATATAAAAAGTTAGGAGTTAGAAATTAGGAGTTAGTACCACCGGAGTTAGGAGTTAATTTTTTTCTTTTTTACAGATAAAAATTATTTAATTGCTAATATCTCCAAGTTTAAGAATTAACTGAATACAAATGAAACAAGTACGACAAAATCATACTAAGTTTATTTGTTATTTTTTGAGTTCATTTTAATGAACGATTATCTCCGCCGCCTAGAGTTAGAAACCCTAGGCGGATCTATTCCCTAAATTTATTAGAAAATTACGAATTACTAACTACAAATTATTATGAGTAACCAACAATTGGAATTAATTATAGGCTGGCTGTACCCAACTTTGATGAGTACTTATGGAGACAGGGGTAATGTCATCGTTATCGAACGTCGCAGTCTATGGCGAGGATACGGAGTTAAAGTCGTACCTTTAGACCAAAATTCTACCGCAGATGATATTAAATCTGTAGATGTCATAGTTGGTGGTGGCGCACAGGATAGACAGCAAGAAATTGTCATGCGCGATTTACAAGGTGCTAAGGCTGATGCCATGCGTGAAAAGCTAGAGAACGGAACTCCAGGCGTATTTACTTGTGGTTCCCCACAACTATTAGGACATTATTATGAACCAGGCTTGGGACAAAGAATTGATGGTTTAGGAATCTTGGATTTAGTCTCCGTACATCCCGGTGAAAATACCCGCCGCTGTATTGGTAATTTAGTCATAGAAGTTACCGCTTCTAGATTGGCGAAAGATTTAAAAGAAATGTTGGGTGGTGCTACACCTTATTTAGTCGGCTTTGAAAATCATGGCGGACGTACTAAATTAGGAACAGTGGAAGCCTTAGGAAAAGTAGTTTACGGCTTAGGAAATAATGGTGAAGATGGAACCGAAGGCGCTTTTTACCAGAATGCGATCGCCACTTATTCCCATGGACCATTATTACCTAAAAACCCCGTTGTCGCCGATTGGTTGATTCAAACAGCGTTACGAAATAAATATCAGCAACCGGTTTCTTTGACACCCTTGGATGATACTTTGGCGATGCAAGGGCGGGAAGCCATGTTTAAGCGGTTGAATGTGGATGTTACTCCCGGTGAGGTGGCAAAGGTTTAAAGTTTATCTAGGGTGGATAAAATCCATCCTAATTTACTATTGTTTTTTCCGATACGATTGCCATCTCCCCTAAAGGGAAGGCGACTTCACCACAACAGTCAGTTTTTAACTTAATATTTGATGTTTATTTAAACTA
>DESS01000184.1:927-20498 GCA_002361335.1 Richelia sp. UBA3308 | reverse complement strand
CCTTAAAAGTTTTTTCTTCAAAAAAACTTTTAAGGGTGCCCGTCAACAAGTTCCTCGCCAAATAAACGAACAACTTACCCAGGAATTAAAACCCTTGGGTTTTATAGTAGAGAAAGCTTTATTAAGAAATGTAATAATGCCCGATACAATCCAAACAGCAATTCAAGAAAAGCTTAAAGCCGAACAAGAAAATCAGCGGATGAAGTTCGTCTTAGAAAAACAACGCCCCAGTTTTTATTACAGGAATCGGCAAGTACAAAACCTTAAAGCAATTGCACAAGCTGAAAAGTTGGAAATACAGCAATCTTCTGGCATGGGCATCCTTGCCCATCTTAATTGGGCTTGAGCAAAATTAAATTCGTAATCAAATATTTCTTGCCAAGGGAAAATTTAAGACTTCATCCTCCTTTAAAATCTTGAAGTGAAGTTATTTCGCGATCGCAGCTATGGATAATTCACAATCTTGGTATATTGTCAAGAATAAGAGTGGAAATTGCAAAATCGTCCCCAGAGAAATAGCATCTGGAGACGACACGGAGATTATAGAGAAGTGGGGGCCAATTGAATCAAAGGAAGAAGCCATCACCCGTCGTATAGGGTTAATTAGGGCAGGAAAATGTCAACCCGTGTGAAAAGTTAGGAGTTAAGAGTACCTCAAGATAAACCTTAATTCTGATTTGCGACAAACTTACTCCTCATAAATCCTGTAGAGACGTAGCACCGCTACGCCTCTACAACTAATAACTACTTTTTCTGTGCTCTAACATTGCCTTTTGCAGCAATTTCTTTTCTTAATTCTTCCACAGCTTTGGCAAATTGAGGGTCTTGTAAGGTAGCTAGTTTATCCCGTTCTTTAAGCCACAATTTCTGTCGCTGTTCGTCGCTTAACTCTACCTTCACATCTGGTTTAATCCCAGCTTTATTAATATCTTTGCCACTGGGAGTATGATATTTAGCAATTGTTACTGCCACTCCAGAACCGTCATAAAGAGGACGTACCGATTGTACTAACCCTTTACCAAAAGTCTTGCTACCTACCAAAATAGCACGCTTGTTATCCTGTAACGCTCCGGAAAGGATTTCACTGGCACTAGCACTTCCTTTATCAACCAAAACTACTAATGGTTTATCCGTAAGCGAGCGTCCGTTGGCTATCTCTTTTTCTACTACTCCTTTACGGTCAATAGTGGAAACAATCGTACCATCCTTGAGCCACATTCGACCAATTTCGATACTGGAGAATAATAAACCCCCTGGATTATTACGCAAATCGAGAAGATATCCATCAACCTTCTTCTTCTCTAAATCTTTAATAGCGTCGCGCATTTCCTTAGAAGCATTAGCGCTAAACTGTTTGAGACGAATGTACCCCACATTACCTGCAGGAGTTTGTTTTTGGGAATACTCTACCGGATGAATTTCGATTTTTGCTCGGGTAATTAAATAGTCTCTTTCTTTACCACTACGAGAGATAGTTAACTTAACTTTACTTCCGGGTTCACCTCTAATTAAAGTTACCGCTTCGCTAGTATCCATACCCTTGGTGCTTTTACCATCAATTTTGGTGATGATATCTTTTGCCAAAATACCAGCTTTGAATGCTGGGGTATCTTCCAATGGTGCAATAACGGTCAACTTCTTAGTTTCCTCATCAAGACCAATAGTAATACCAACACCTGTTAATTCCCCAGAGGTATCCACCTGCATATTTTTGAATTCCTTGGGATCCATAAACCGGGTATAGGGATCGTCCAGCTTTTTGAGCATTTCCCGGACGGCTTTGTAGGCTTGCTCCTTATTACTGTAAGACTTATCTAAGTATTGTTTACGAACAGCCTGCCAATCTACCTGATTAAATGTACCATCTACGTATTGGCGGTAAATAATTTGCCAAACTTCATCAACTATTTCCTTTGGACTTTCTTTAAATAAAGCTTGTCCTTGTGAATGGATACCAAGACCAGCGACGGCAATCGTTGAAAGCGTTACGGCCGTAGCACCTAAAACAAGTCCACTTCTTGAAATCACCATATTAGAGCTGTGCCAGACTGAATTTACATAGTCAGTATGCTCAATCTAACACAGCCTAATACTGTAGAGAAGGAGCATAATTTGTTATTTGGGTAAAATTTTAAATTTATCCGGCTAGCTTTGAAGTTTATCACAAAACTAGCAAGATTTTTCCAATGAACTTTTTGCTTGTCTAAGAGGGTTCTACCCAACGTTCATCTGCTTTAATCAAGTCTATCAACTCTTCTACACCTTTATCTTCGGGAACCTTTTTAATTTCTTCTCTGCCTCTGTAAAGTGATATGAAGCCGGGTGTTTTACCAACATAACCATAATCAGCATCAGCCATTTCACCAGGTCCGTTGACAATACAACCCATAACCGCAATATCCAATCCGGTGAGATGACTGGTTGCCTCACGAACTTTGTGCAGTACTTCTTCTAGGTTAAACAAAGTGCGACCACAGGATGGACAAGCGACGTATTCTACCATCGTTTTCCGCAATCCCAAAGCCTGTAAAATACTATAGCAAACTGGAATTTCTTTTTCTGGTGCTTCGGTCAGGGATACGCGAATTGTATCACCAATACCATCGGCGAGCAAAGTCGCAATGCCAGCAGTAGACTTTATTCGTCCATATTCGCCGTCTCCAGCTTCTGTAACACCCAAATGTAGGGGATAATCCATACCCTCAGCATCCATCCGCTGCGCCATCAACCGATAGGCAGCTAACATTACCGGCACTCGCGAAGCTTTCAGTGAAATTACGATATTATGAAAATCTAAAGATTCACAAATGCGAATAAATTCTAATGCCGATTCTACCATCCCTTCAGGAGTATCGCCATAAGTAAATAACATTCTTTCGGCAAGGGAACCGTGATTTACCCCGATTCGCATTGCTTTTCCTTGATCGCGCAAGGAAATTACTAAAGGTTTCAGAGTTTCGGCTATTTTTTCGCCAATTTGATCAAATTCAGCTTTAGTATATTCAGTTCTATTCAGATCTGGTTTTTCAAATACGTATAAACCCGGATTAATCCGTACCTTTTCGATATGCTTGGCAACTTCTAAAGCAATTTTCATGCCATTGTGATGTACATCGGCAACAATTGGCACATCTTGGTAAGTTTGGTTTAACTTTTGTTTAATTTCCGATAAAGCTTTAGCATGAGCCATACTTGGTACGGTAACTCGGACAATTTCGCAGCCGATTTCATGCAAGCGACGAATCGCCGCTACCGAACCGGAAATGTCCAAAGTATCCTCATTAATCATCGATTGCACCACTACAGGGTGTCCTCCCCCAATAGTGACATTTCCCACCCTTACAGGCCGAGTTTTGCGCCGCTTAATAGTAGTTTCAAAAGCGGGGGGAGTAGATGCAGTATTAGTAGTTGTTGGTGTTGGCAGGGTTTGCATAACCTGTTTCAGTAAAATTCTGTAGCGAAGATATCAATTTTTCAAACATTCTGTTTTTTACATTGCCATAATTAACGCTGTTTGGATGTTAAATTTCTTGGGAAAAAGCTAATAATTTGAATAATCCGGTTTGAATACTGTTAATTAAATTACTACTTAGATAAAAAGTATACATAAAATATTAGGGATTGTAAATCTCTGGGTAGTTGATAAAAATTGACTAAATATGTAATTCAAAATACGATTAATTGTATTATTTTTCACGAAGGAAGAAGGAAGACCGCTATAGGTCAGAAGTACTCAGGTTTTAACTAAACATATGAGTTTAATTCCCCACCGTCATACGGTGGACGAATTGGGTTGGGCATTATACCCCATCCCAATTCCAAACAACTTCGGTCTTCCTTCGTTTAAAAGGTGAGATTGAACTAAGAAGGAAGAGGGTTTGAGCGGTTGGAAATTATTTTTGACCAAGTAATAGATTTTATACAATTTAACCCATCTAGCAATACATACCGTATAAAAATGCCCAGATCATATTTAACAATAACAAAGCAAAAATAAAAATTATTATAACTATGAATACCGAACTTCCCATCCCCCCACATTTCAACTATACAAAAGTCGGCGAAGTCTGGCGGGTACCTTATCAGCAACGCGCCATAGAAGCAAAAGCATGGGCAAAGCAACACAATATTAAATCAGCCTCGCAAGATAAAACCCGTGTTTGTTTGCTATTAATCGATGTTCAAAACACATTTTGTATTCCCGAATTTGAATTATTTGTTGCTGGAAACTCGGGAAAAGGAGCGATAGAAGATAACGTGCGTCTGTGTGAATTTATTTATCGTAATTTGGCAGAAATTACTACAATTATACCTACCATGGATACTCACACTGCGATGCAAATTTTTCATCCAATATTTTGGGTAAATTCTGCAGGGGAACATCCGATTCCTTCAGCAACTAATATTATTCTAGATGATATCGATCGAGGTATTTGGAAGATTAATCCAGCTGTTATTTATAGCTTGGGATACCATGGCGATGGGGATTTTTTAGAAAAACACGTTTACCATTATGTCAAACAACTCACTGACAACGGTAAATATCCCCTCACCGTGTGGCCTTATCATTCCATGTTAGGAGGAATCGGCCAAGATGAAGGTTTCTGCTGTGGAAGAAGCAATATTTTTGGCTCTTCAGTACCTAGTATGCTAAAAAAACAATAAAAAGTTATCAAATGAAGAAAGAATAGCGCACATTGACTCGTTGGTGCAGCACCTTAATACCGTTACACTATGTTCTGGTGGCGTGAAGACGGGCTAGGAAATTAATCTGTTACAACCGTATTTTAATAATAGCCCGCCACAGGAGCCGCTGCGCTATATGTCCTTCGGACACGCTTCGCGAACTAATCATAGTTCAATTCTTAAATGTAAACAACTTTATCAAAAAATTACTAAAATGTAAAAAAGTTGGTTTGATGCTTCTAATTTATTCAAAAATAAAATTAGAATCAAACTAGTCTAACAGCGAGTGTATTTACCACAATGAAGTTCAAAAATAATATAAAAATATTAACACAAATATTGAATATATAAGGAGTAAAAGTTATCTCACATAGTCAATATAAAGGAATTGGGATAATTTTACGGATTGAATCATTAACAAACGATTGTGTTTGTCCTCGTTGTGGAATGAAAAGTCATAAATTACATCAAAATCATAGATACCGCCATTAAAGATTTACCTCTGGGAGAACAACAAGTATTTTTAGAAATAAATAAACGACAATTTAAATGCTACAAGTGTAAAAAACCTTTCAGTGAAGAGTTAGATTTTGTAGATAGCAGAAGAAAATATACTAAAAGACTTGCAAATCAAACAATAAAAGAAGTACTAGATTCAGATATTCAGAGTATTGCTCAGAAAGGGAATTTGACTACAGAAGAAATAGAAAGAATATTAAAAGATGCATCAAAAAAATTTGTGATAGAAAAACCATCATGCTTAAAAAGACTTGGTCTTGATGAGATAGCATTAGTTAAAGGAAAAGGTAATTACTGTGCAGTATTGGTAGATTTGGATAAATCTCAGTTACTTGCAATATTACCAGGGAGGACTAAAGAAATCATCAGAAAAGTACTTGAAGAATGGGGAAAAGAGGTTTTGGATAAAATAGAGGAAGTAAGTATAGACTTGTGGCAGGGTTATAAAAACTTAGTTAATGAATTAATTCCAAATGCACAAGTTGTGAGCCAGCGCGGTCTTGGGGGTCTCCCCCATGAGCGACTGGCGAACCCCTTTGGGGTCGCAGATAGATTTCATGTTATGACACAAGTAAATAAAGAATTGGATTTACAACGAAAACGGGAGAAAAGAAAGATAGAATATTCTATTAAAAAATAAAAATCACAATCAAATAAAGATGAGTATGAAAAAATTTTAGATGGATTGAAGAAAAGTAAATATGCTTTATTAAAAAATGAAAAAGGCTTAAATGAAAAACAAATAAAGAAACTCGCTCAAGTAAAAGAAGTATCTCCGACTCTGAAATTAATGCATGATTTGAAAGAAAAAATACGAAGGATTTTTGATGAAACAAATGATTGGTTAGTAGGACTATTTGAGCTTGGTTTATGGCTATCAAAAGCCAAAAAACATTTTCCAATCAGCCAGAAAACCATTATTCGTTGGATTGATGAAATTATTGCTTATTTTGATAACGGTACAACCAGTGGTGTAGTCGAGGGTATTAACAATAAACTAAAACTGATTAAACGTTCAGGATATGGATTCAGGAATTTTGAAAATTTTAGAGCTAGATGTTTACTTCCTTGGTCTTTCATTTATTAGTTAAGCCTACGGGCGTACTAAAGAACCTTTCATAAAAAAAATAGCAGTATAAAAGCAATTTTTTTTACTTGTAGTAATTCTTTGGTACACTTATTTCTTATTTATATTTAAGAATTAAACTATGATTCGTTCGCGAAGCGTGTCCGAAGGACATATAGCGCAGCGGCTCCTGTGGCGGGCTATTATTAAAATACGGTTGTAACAGATTAATTTTCTAGCCCGTTATCACGCCACAAGAATATTGTGTAACGGTATTAAGGTGCAGTTCCAACGAGTTTATTCGCTGTATTTCTCTTTTAATTCAATTGTCTAATTGTATTTTTAGCATACTAAGTACTGAAGAGCCATATTTTTTCATTCCATCGCTCGCAATTCTCGATGGCAATTTGAAATTAAAGGCAATAATCCTTTGACTGAAAATTATTCTGTATTAAGTCCGGAAGTTTTGCAAAGTTTTGATAATCGTTCTATCGCACAAAAGAATGCCCGTTTAATTAAACAACTTTTAGACTTTGATAAAATTATTATCGCAGGACTTGCTAAAAGTCACTGTGTAGCTTGGACAATTGACGATTTATTAATAGATATTAAGCTTCGAGATATCAATCTTGCTAAAAAAGTTTATCTTCTCCAAGATTGTACATCTCCGGTAGTAGTACCTGGAATCGTCGATTACACTGAACAAGCAGATGCTGCATTTAACAGATTTGCACATGCAGGAATGAAATTAGTTACTAGTTATTAGTTATTAGTTATTAGTTGTTAGTTGTTAGTTATTAGTTATTAGTTATTAGTTATTAGTTGTTAGTGATTACTTATCATCAATATCCAATGCCCCATGCCCCATGCCCAATTCTTAATTCTTAATTATTAATTCTTAATTCCCTGTCTCCTAAACCCAGATACTCGGAAGGATCTAAGGCTTGCCAACCTAAAGATGAACTTGAACGGATTTCAAAATGCAGGTGGGGTTGTTTAAGGGTTGGTGTACCGGTGCTTCCTACACTTCCGACTAAATCACCTTTGTTTACTTCCTCTCCAACCCGAACTTTGATATCCTCAAGATGGGCATAGCGACTTTGCATTCCTCCCTTGTGATTGATTATCACTAAGTTGCCGTAAGAACCTTGTTCTTGGGCAAATACTACTTCTCCTTTACCAATTGCCCGTACAGAAGTTCCCTGTTGTGCTGACAAATCTATACCACTGTGGAAAAATACATCGCCGTTGTTGGGATTTATTTGCCATCCATAAGGGAAAGCTACAGCAGCATTTTCTGGTAAGGGATATCCGTTTAATTTATCCGAATCCGAAATTGTATCGACAATACTTGATGAACTTTGAGTCGAATTTGGTAATTTCTTCAATTGCGGAACAAAAACGACTCTAGGGTTTTCTTGACAACCGTTGACTTCAAAAAGCGCATCGGCTCGGACTTTATGTTTTATTGCTATTTGTCTCCAAGTTTGTCCTTTGGGCACTTTCACTACAATGCCGTTATAGGGAGGAATTCTTAAATTTTGACCTACAGTAACTTTACCGTTACGTATTGTAGAATTCATGCGGATAATGGTCTCAGGAGTAATGTTATAGCGCAGCGCTATAGATTTTAAAGTTTCTAATGGTGCTACTTGGTGACGCACAAAACGCTCCAAGGCTGGAGTTGGACAAATTATTTCCGATAATTGGGCCTGTGCTGAATTACCAAATGTCGATACTAGCCCCAATATACCGGCTAAACCACAAAACAAGACTGAACAATAATTTAAGCTCATGTATATCAAAAATGATAAGTTTATTTATAGATTATTTTAAAAATTTCGTAACGCCCATTCGTCTAGTAGTTACTCCCTTCCCGGCCGTTATATTACCGGTGGGGATTGAGTTTCGGAGTGAGAGAGTTTCGGAGTAGTGTATTTTTATAGGTAATCTGATAAGCGAGACAGGAGTAAAACAAGTCAGCAGAAGAGTCAAAATATTTCTTAACAAAAGTTAACTGAAAAAAGATATCCATTTATCTTTTTGTCTTTTTTCTTGTTTAAATTATTTAATAGCAAGGCGCAACTGCTAAATAATAGATTATTTAGTATAAATCTTTTTTGTGTTCTGGAACAAAAGTCTAATTTCGACCTGTCAAAGAAGATTTGAGAAATAATGAAAATTATTCTTGGAGTCAGGATTATAATAATTGATTTTTAGAAATTTTATTAATAATAAGGTATTTGTTTTTATACCTTTGCTGTGAAATTAATCCCTCAAGTGGTCTATAAGTTGATTACACTAAAAAAAGACCGCATGTGCATTGCTGTCCTTGAGTGTTATAGTTATGAAGTTATCTGTAAAGCAACTAGCAGTTTCCCTTTCTTTAGTAGCAATTGGCGGTGGTGCAGGTTTATTCGGAAGTCGCTATCTGCTGCCACAAAATTCCTCATTAAATGAGTATAAAAATGTTACAGTGGCTCTGCCTCCAGAAACTATTATCAACCCTCCAGTGGCAAAATCCGTTGGTCCAAATGGAGGCGGTGAAATGAATTTTATTGCTACCGCAGTACAAAAAACTGGATCTGCGGTAGTACGAATTAATGCTACTCGTAAAGTAGCAAATCCGATCTCAAAAGCATTGAAAAATCCTCTCCTACGCCGATTTTTTGGAGAAGATGAGCAACCATTTCCCCAGGAAAGAATTGAGCGGGGTACAGGTTCTGGTTTTATCTTAAGTAACGACGGAAAATTAGTCACCAATGCTCACGTAGTATCAGATACAGAAACTGTACAGGTAACCCTCAAGGATGGTCGTACTTTTGAAGGTAAGGTACTTGGCATTGATAAAATCACCGATATTGCTGTTGTCAAGATTCCAGCAGAAAAATTACCTACTGTCAAATTGGGAAGTTCTCAAAACTTAATACCTGGACAATGGGCGATCGCCATTGGCAATCCCCTAGGTTTAGATAATACCGTAACAATTGGTATTATAAGCGCTACAGATCGTACTAGCGCTCAAGTTGGTGTTTCAGATAAACGAGTTAGCTTTATCCAAACTGACGCTGCCATTAACCCCGGAAATTCGGGGGGACCTTTATTAAATTCACGAGGTGAAGTAATTGGTATTAATACGGCGATTCGTGCCGATGCACAAGGATTAGGTTTCGCTATTCCCATTGAAACCGCAGCCCGCATTGCCAACGAATTATTTACTAAAGGGCGAGTACAACATCCATTTCTCGGTATTGAAATGGTGGATTTGACTCCTACCAAGAAAAAGCAGCTCAATCAAGAAACATCACTCGAACTCAAACAGGAAACTGGCATTTTAGTTAGAAGAGTCACTCCAGATTCCCCCGCAGAAGAAGCTGGATTGCGCCCTGGCGATATTATTGAAAAAATTAACAACCAACCCGTAAAAACTTCCGCACAAGTACAAAAAGTTGTTGTATCATCAACAGTGGGAGATATTATGGAAATTTTAGTCAAACGCAAAGGTAAACTTCAAACATTTAAAGTCGAGTCTGGAGTTTATCCCCATAGATAACCGTATTGGGGGCATAAGGCATGGGATAAACCAATGCGCGTGCAATAAATACTTTCAAAACAGCATTTAGGGAAGCAGTTAAGAGTTAAGAGTATGTTAACAATTGTCGGTTGTCAGCTATCGCGGTTTATGCGATCGAACTGGGGAGCCATAAATTAATTAACGCTCATAACTCATAACTAGTTCATACTACTTTTGAGTTAAGTTATCCAAATTCATCCGCTGTTCCATTTGGCGCAGGAAATACCCCGTCATCATTGCTGAAGCTAAAAGTCCAGCTAGATTGTCCCTGTCTGTTGTCACCTGCACGTTAAAATTTGCTGGGGGTAACATTCCTACAAGCCCTTGGACGTTTTGCGAAATGATTTGTTTAATTTCGGGGCTGACAGACTGGGCAACCCGTGCTAAAACCTCAGGAGGTTGGTGTTCCAGATATTTGAGCAACTGATTGGGATTTTCCTCAATGTTGTCAAAAAGACTTTGATTGGGGTGTTGCTCGAAGTTGTCGTTCAAAAAGTCGGGATCAAACACCATTGGCAATTTTTGTTCGCTGAGTTGCTAATTCTACTCTAAACCATACTAAGAGTAAGAGGCACCTTAACCCTGCTGGAAATTTGAGCTAACTACAATTTTTTAGTTTTAAGTATACAGGGAATAGTTTCCTTATATTAACAGGCATTTCAGCTATTTTCCGCAGTTGGGTTAACTCGATCGCAGTCCATACTGAATTTTTTGTTACTTTTACCTCAAGTATGGCAAATCAAAGTTTCTCACTAAGGGCTGTGAACCTTCTCCAATCTGGAAAGCTTGCCTTGATTTTTGGGCCTTAAAATAGTTACAATTCTATGGGGTTTCTACTGTAGCTGAAGTCTGAGATTGTAATTCTAATTCTAGTTGTTGTTCCTTGTTGAAATTAGAAAAAGGCTGAGGTAATTGGTCTATTTGAAAATATTGATGAAATTTTGATGTAATTTGCAGTGAAAAAGAACGAGAATCACCATTGCGTCGTTTACGGACAAAACCTTGTTCAACTAATTCCGGAACGTGTTGATAGGCTCCAGAACCCCGTAAATTGATTAAATCGCTTTGCAATATCGGACTATTAAGGGCAATAGCAGCCAAAGTCCGTAAAGCACCTACACCTAACTCTACTGGAATAAGCGTTTGTACCAAGTCATGAAAATCTGACCGTAATTGCAGGCTATAACCCTCGCTTGTTTCTACAATCTCCAAAGCGGTATCTCGACGAGCATATTCATCAATTAATTCAATTATTCCTTCTTCCGCCGTGGCGCGATCGCACTTTGCCACAGCAGCTATTTCTCCAATTGACAAGGGCTTTCCCTTCAAATACAAAATCGCTTCTATCTTTGATGCCGCTACAATCATCGGTTCTTAATCCAACCAAACTGTGAGTTAATAGCTATTGACTTTGCACAACTCAAGAAAACAATCTACAAGCAAGTTGGCACGAATGCTATCATTTTTATAATCAAATGTCAATTATTAACACATTAAAATTTCAAGGTTAAAGGTGTGCATGTTAAATCACTCCATTATTTATAAGTTTTAACTCTTACTCTCTTGTGGCTTATCCATTACCGCCTAAAATTCCCCCCCTGCTCCCCCTGCCTTTATCTCCCGGTTCGACTTTTCAAAATAAATTCTGCGATCGCTAAATCCTGTGGAGTGGTAATTTTTAAATTAGTTTCTTCTCCTTGGACAATTAATACTTCTAAGCCAGATTTTTCAAATAAAGCAGCGTCATCAGTGACTTGCCAACCTTTACTAACAGCTTCGGTGTGGCATTGTTTCAATAATTTGACATCAAATCCTTGAGGAGTCTGTGCCGCCCACAATTGCTTGCGGTCGGGTGTCGATTCAATTATGTTATTTTTGTCTACAACTTTGATAGTATCCTTTACAGGTACTGCGGCAATCAAACCATCAGTACTACCAAGAGCTTGTGCACAACAATCAAATAAATTTGGTGTGGCAAGGCATCTTGCTCCATCATGAATTAAAACTTGCTCAGCTTGAGGTGGCAATGTCCCCAAGCCATTGTAAACCGATTCTTGACGAGTAGAACCACCTTCGATCATTTCTACCGGTTTATTTAACTTCAACTGACCTAAAATTTCCTTGATATCTTGCCAATCGTCAGGTTGAGCAATTATCCCAATCCAACTTATACAATCCGCCGCTGTAGCAGCTTGGATAGTCCAACTAATAATTGATTGTCCCAGCAAATTCAACAGGAGTTTATTACGGTTACTTCCCATTCTTCTGCCGCTTCCCGCTGCAGGAATTAATAAATACACTTGGATGATTCCTCAGTTTCAATTAATATTATTCCTTTATCACACATCATTGGCAGTGCCCATGAAAAAATAATTGTCACCACCAATTATCTAAGTCCTTAATATTATTTTTCCATGCCCCATGCCCTATGCCCCATGCCCAATTCTTAATTCTTAATTCTTAATTCGGCCATTCCCCATGCCCCATATCCAATTCCCAAATCAATTCGTTTTCCAATCCCTATCTTCCCCTAAAATAAGTAGCCAGTTAGCGTAAATAAATAATATGCGAATAGTAGCCCTTATCCCTGGTGGAATAGGCAACCAAATTCTATTCTTTCCGACTCTAGACAATCTCAAGCTCAAGTACAATACCTGTACCATAGATGTGGTATGCGAACCCTCTTCAAAGGCTGCTTACCGAGTTAGTAAGTCTGTTGACGATGTTAAGGCCTTTGATTTCAACGATCGCAATAGTATGGCAGATTGGGGCAACTTTATCGGCATGATTCGCGATCGCCAATATGATATTGCCATTACCCCATCAGAAAACTGGTTTACTGGTTTAATGTTGTGGTTAAGTGGTATAAACACGCGGGTTGGTTTTAAGGGAAATAGTTCTTTGTTTTTTAATCATGTAGTTGCCCTTAATACAGAAAAATACCTTGCTTTTACTTACCAAGATTTACTCCAAGGGTTAGGTATTAATTCGATTTCCCCTGAATTAGCACTGAATGTACCAAAACCAGATATTGACTGGGCTACTTCAGAACAATTACGCCTGGAAGTTAAAGATACAGGCTATATTTTGGTTTACGGTGCTTCAGTTGATACTGATACTAGCTATCCTGGGGAAAAATGGCTATCCACCATTCAAGATTTTAGACAAAAGCAGCCAGATATGCCGGTAGTGGTTATCTCTCAACCGGATAATCAAGATTTAATACGTACTCTCAAACAAGACATACCAGATATCAAAGAAACTTTTCCCGATAATATTGGTAAATTGGCAGGAATAATCGCCGGGGCTAATTTAATGTTGTGTACCAATAGTACGCCGATGCAACTTGCTGTCTTCGTACAAACCTACACGATTGCTTTATTCGGTTCAAACGAACCAACGAAATTATTACCGTATAGCGATAAATTTCTTGCCATCAAATCTCCTACCGGCATAATGGCAGATATTCCACCAGCAACCATTTTAGAAAAAATTTGGCAAGGCTAAGTCTCAATTCTCCTTCTTTGTGACAACCACAGGGGAAAGTCAAATTATATGCAAGAATCCCAGCACCAGGAATTTGTTTGATACCTGGTGTGATTTTTTTGCAGCCGTTAAATATATTAAAATTACTTTATGTCTCGAATTTCGATCAAAAAACCATTAAATTTGTTATTTGCAATACAAATTAATATTACATATATATAGGTTTATTTATTTAGTACCTCGAGTATAATCGCTATTTTTTTTATCAAGATTATTCTACACAGAGCATAAATTAAATTTTTATTATCAAAAGATTAATCATTAACTAAAATTGATACAATATTTAACATTGAATAGTTATAAAATCATGTTTTAATAAATACCTTAATCTCAAGATATTGTATTTTTGAATACAAAAGAAAAAAACTTATGACTTGAATGCAGCCAGGTTTTTGTAAATAGTTTTAGGGCATGAAAATTAGGATGTTTAAAGAAAAAATGTATCTAATATTAATTAAATAAAATCGACATAAGCTATTATGGATAAGCGATACAGCTAATTAGGGGGTTAAACCCCTCAATGTAAAACTAGAACTATCTATTAAGCTATATAACCTAGTCCAATATTTTCTTGGTGATTGGTATTTTTTTCTCAAAAATAAAACTTTAGTATCTTCTAGTTGGAAATGTTAAACAAAATACATTGAATTTAGGGATGTCACATGGTTAACAAAGCATCTTGGTTGAAGAAATGATTTTAGTAATCCTGTGCAAACCAGTTGATGTCTAAGTTAATAAACTTTTGAAAAAAAAATTAGATTTTTTTTTGGTGAGAATGTTAGTTTGAATTCATTTTGGGGAATGATAAATCAGAAGTCAAAAAAATGCCGTGCATTTAGTATCGACTTTAAGTCATTAACACACTTTGCTATTGCATGTCTACAAATTAAATGGCTTAGTTATGAAAGTTGGTAATAGTAGAGAAAACTCGATGATTAAAATCAACTTCTCATATTGTAAGTGAGTCACACTTAAGCTAAAAGGCTTTTGAATTTAACAGCTAGTTTTAAGTTTTGTAATCTTTATTAGTCAACATCTATTGAAAGTTGAGATGTAGTCTTTATTGTTAATAATCAATGGCAAAGAAACAATTAACTTTTATATGTAAGGTAGGCAATTGATACAAACAATATTCCTTGTGAAAGATGTACGAGTAGAGGTAAAAGCGGTAAATTCTTTGTGCATGAACTTTAGTCTAGCTGTTAAGTAGGTGAAATCACCGTATTGTAATGATTAACTAAATATAAGGAAAGAAATAATGGCGATTCGGTTACATAGCTTTGTTATCACTAAAAAACGTTATATTCAGGTAGAGACTCAACCTCATCATCTCACAGGTATCTATAAAAAAATTATGCTTTCCTCTCGCAATATACCTTTATGGCAATTCTCCGATACGGAAAGCGCATATTATGAAAATGAAGAAGACGGAACTATTACTTTTTATCAAGCTGTAAGTACCAATACAGCCAGCCCTGGAATTTGGACTTATATGGTGTACGATTGTCCTGAAGGTGAAGAAGGCGTATTTACTGATTCATCTTTTAATACCAGCATTCAACCTTTAAAAGAACTATTTGCCGGTGAAAAATTGGAGAAATCGGCTGTAGATATTTATGAGTATTTACAATATAAATATAGTGATAATGATTATTTAGACATTGAACTTCCTAATAGTTGGAATAAGTTCTTAGGAAGTAAGATAGCGGATGTTATTTTTGAAGAATATAAAGCATTTAAATCGACATCGATTTTTGCAGAAGGGGCGGGGAAGCAATACGCACAAATAATTTTAGATGAATTTATCCAAGCCGGTGAAAAAGTTATAGAAAACAACGGCAAGTTAGAAGATTTTGAATCAGCCCAATACGATATTTTAAATAAAGTTAGTATTGATGATATGGCTAAGTTGATTGTTGAATATAACGACTATCGTATTTGGCAAGCAGCTTTGCCAACAAAATCAAAAGCTGTAGAATATGCTTTTAATACGGCATTAAGTTTAATATCGCGTATTTAGCAAAGTTAATATTATATTAATGAAAGTAATGGGTGTGTTACTTAAATTAGTAACTCACCCTATTTTTTTGTCAGATTCAAAAATTACAGCATTTGAAATAGCTCATCCTCTAAATCGTAACCTAACAATTTCGCCATTGACTTGATTCGGGATTGACTGGGGATGTTTTGTCTTTCCAACCAATCCTTGAGAATAAAAGTTTTTTGCATCAGAAAAATTTCTAAAGCTTCAGGATTATATTGAATACCTTCAGATGAACTAAACTGGTGTGGAACCAACATGGCAGCATAACGGACAAACTCTCCCGATTGCCAATCCAGTAAAAATGCTAGCCATGGGTATTTTGCATCCAAGCGCATAAACCACAGACGTACTTCTGGAATTTCTGAAAGCTCCCGTGGATCTCCCGCTTCTAAATTATATTGAACATCGAAGCGTAACTGTTGTTCCTTCGATGCTATATTTTTTTGTTCTAGTATTTTATCAATTACTGTTGTCGCAGGCGACAAATCCAAGCTGTTAATAGAATTATTAGGAACTGCGATAGTGAAAGTCATTGCTTTTACATTTAGCTTTGACAATTTACACTAACACTAATTCGGATACAGGGATTTTAGATTTTAAATTTATTGCTCCCCCCATTCCCCTTACACTTGTGCAAACACCACAAGGTAAATGAGTTGGGCCATTTACGGAGCTCGCCTGTGTGTTTCGGGCCTGCATCAGTAGCTTACCATCCTCCATCTCTAATGCTCATCTTCCGCCACAACTTAACCACTTTGTTTTGCCTTTGAACTACAGTACTTTGCAATACTTAAATTATTTGCGTTGAATACCGAATCTAGCAGCAAAGTAGACGTTTACCTTGATTTTAAGCTAAAGTGGTAATGAGTTTGTTTTAGATTAACAAGTGACGAACTAGACTTTAACAAGTCGATGAATTGCTACTGTTATAAGTTCTAATACTTAATATTTTTCAACAAAGGAAAATATGAATCAAGGATAATGTGTCTCTATTACTTTAATTTTTGCATCTAAATAAAAAAACAAACTTTATTCAAGGGAAAATTACTTAGATCGTTAAGAAACGGAATATGCAAAAACAAACTATATCTACAAAACCAATTCGTTCTTTAGAAGACGCGCTAGAAAGATGTCAAACCTTAGGTATGCGGGTTAGTCGTCAGCGTCATTACATTTTAGAGCTTTTATGGAAAGCGAAAGAGCATCTTTCTGCCCGTGACATTTATGATAGACTGAACTTGGAAGGCAAAGAAATTGGACATACATCTGTTTACCAAAATTTAGAAGCGCTATCCTCTGCCGGTATTATTGAAAGTATTGAACGTTGTGATGGGCGTTTGTACGGAAATATCAGCGATTCTCACAGCCATGTAAACTGTTTGGATACAAATCAAATTCTAGATGTTCATTTGGAATTACCATTAGAAATTATTCGCTATGTGGAAGAAAAAACAGGAGTGCGGATAACAGACTATAGCGTTAACTTCTATGGCTATCGCGTTTCGCAAGATTGATAGTCGCTTTTTAGTTATTTGCTTGGGGAGTGAGATTAATTTGTGAAATACAATTGCGATCGGAAAATACTCGTAAAAAATAAGTCTCCCCGAGAATTACCCCGAATTATTGCAGCTAATTTCAGTTATCAGTTATCAAGTACTCACAGGATAAATAGAGGGGCTTGAAAATAAGGAAAATATTTTGTTATTTCCACCGCCTATAGTGGGAGGTTGTATCCTGTTTATTTTTTGGTCAAGAAAATCAAGCTTTATTTATCCAAAGATAGAATTTATTAATTTAATTTGTATTAATTAGTTTTTGGCTCAATGATAATAAAATAAAGAAAAAATTTATCAATTGCAGAAAGATTATATAACAACTGAATATAAATTGTAAAAAAAATTTAAATTTTGAGAAACCCGGTTTTTTGAAAAAGCCAGTTTTATGTTAACATTCCCACAGTTTCCAGTGGTTATTATTTAGCAGTGCTATAGTTAATTGTAATTTTTATTGTTATTTATTGAAAGCAAGAATGTCAATAGTCCTTATGACTGATATTTCATCTCTAACGAGATGGAACGTGGAAGTTTCACTAATTTTCATCGCCCCCTTATATCTCAGAGTAAATTGCTTTACAGTTAAGGGGATTTTTAGGATTGATATATAGTCAAGTTTAATGGGAAATTTCTGCAAAAAATATATTAAAAATAAACTGATATTAGTTCAAGATACACAGACAATTAATACCGAAATAAGTAATAGATTTATTGTAGAGTAAATAGGGTATTTAAAACCCACATTCCGCACTACAATTAAATCTATTTCATTTATGAATTATGGACTTAACTCCCGCTGAAGTTCGACTTCAATGTCGCCAGGGAAAATTTCACTTTCCCACTCCTGGAATTGCATCTGGATTTCTCCAAGCTAATTTAGTTATTTTGCCAAAAAACATGGCATTTGACTTTCTAGTTTTTTGCACCCGTAACCCCAAACCTTGTCCTTTACTAGACGTAACCGAGCTAGGAAATCCTGAACCGGAAATAGTTGCTACAGGTGCGGATTTGAGAACAGATTTACCCCGCTACCACATATTTCGTAATGGTGAATTTCAAGCAGAAGTAGCCGAAATTACAGATATTTGGCGCGATGATTTTGTCGGTTTTCTAATTGGCTGTTCCTTTTCCTTTGAATCAGCACTCATGGATGCAGGTATTCCTGTCAGACATATTCAAGAAGGTAAAAATGTACCGATGTATAAAACTAATATTGCTTGTAAAACAGCAGGGAAATTTTCTGCTCCAATGGTAGTGTCAATGCGTCCATTATCGGCATCAGACGTTATTCGTGCAGTACAAATTACTAGTGGTTTTTCTAAAGCACACGGTACACCGATACACTTTGGCTCTCCAGAAGAAATTGGAATTACAAATCTAGATAATCCTGATTTTGGTGAAGCAGTAACAGTTGGTGAAGGAGAAATTCCTGTATTCTGGGCTTGCGGAGTGACAACTCAAATTGCGATTATTCAAGCAATGCCAGAAATCGCGATTACTCACGCTCCGGGATATATGTTCGTTACAGACGTTAAAGATGATTACTTTTGCTTGTAATAGTATTTTGGCACGTCAAACGATCTATTTTTCCTACTACCCTTTCTGCTTTTGTACTCATGACAAAAAAAACCCAATGCGATCGCGATACTTTAGATAAGATTGCTCGCGTGGAAACTATATTTTCTCAAGATGTAGGTAGAGGTATTGAAAGGTTGGTAAAAGCTGCTAAAGGAGGGTTGCTAGGGGCTGCTCGTTCAATTGCAGAACATAATTTTCCTCATGTCGCGATTATCACAGGTTTTTTTATGCCTTGTGGCAATCCTCCATCCGCTGAAACAGATGGTCCAATTGGTTGTACATTGTTAGCAGTTAGTTTATTTAAATTAGGAATACCTGTAAGGATTGTAACTGATTCTTTGTGTTATTTAACTGTAAAAACAGCAGTGATAGCAGCAGGAAATTATGGCGATATACCCTTGGATGTTATTCCTGTAGGGAACATTACAGAAAGCCAATATTCAGTTAATTCGCTTTTAGAATATTGGAAATCTCTAGCGCTACCAATATCTCATATAATTTCCATTGAAAGAGCAGGTCCAAGTAAATATGGTATAGTTCGTAATATAAGAGGACAAGATATTACGGCTTATACAGCGCCTTTACATTTGTTATTCGAGTCACAAGAATTTATTTCCGTGGGCATTGGTGACGGTGGTAATGAGTTGGGAATGGGGAATATTTCACGAGAAATTATTGCCTCAAGCATTCGTCATGGAGGAGAAATCGCTTGTAGCATTAAATGCGATTATTTAATAGTTTGCGGCGTATCTAATTGGGGTGCTAGTGCTATATTATTAGCCCTTTCTTTACTTCGTAACGATTGGAAAGCCGCAATTCTCAAAATATTAAATTCACAAGTTGAGTTTCATATTTTAAACACAATTGTAAATCAAGGTTTAGCAGTAGATGGAATTAAAGGAATCCCAAGTTTATCTGTTGATAATTTACCTTGGGAATTTCATGCTGAAGTCTTGAAAACAGCAATGCAGGTAATTAATTAAAACGAAGGAAGAGCGGAGGCGG
>DESS01000184.1:0-888 GCA_002361335.1 Richelia sp. UBA3308 | reverse complement strand
GCCCGAAGTTGGAAGAAGGAAGAGGCGAAGTTAGCTGGAATTGGGAATTTTTAATGTACAACAGTTGATCAAATCCGTTGGCATCGGAATTAATTATTTTTGAAACGCCCCCGTAGCCCAGAAGCTCTTTGAGCTAATATTTTTATCATAAAGAATGCAACCGGAATTAATATAGTTTACTCCCTTCCCAGTTTAAGATTACCTATAAAACGCACCCTACTCCCTCACTCCCTCACTCCCTCCCTCCATCCCCCTATGCCCAATCCCCTATTTTTAATTATTAACAGCAAATTCTTCTAAAATACTTTGTGCTTCTTTACAAAGTATTTCATGGCATTTACCATTACTAGCTAATAAACCACCCCATTGATTAACATCTCCGGTATTGTATTGTAATTGTGTACCGTCAAAGTGAGTGTAAATTCCACCAGCTTCAGTTAAAATTAATTCTGGTGCAGCGATATCCCAATCTTTAGGTGCTGATTTACCGGAAAGAGAAATATAAATATCTGCTTGCTGTTCAATAATTGCAGCAATTTTACCGCCAACACTGCCAACTGATTTCTGATTTTGACAGGATAATTTTTCTAAGAGATAATTTAATTTTTCATTGCGATGGCTGCGACTTACAACTAAAGTTAAATCTTGGGGATTGTCGCACTCGGAAACCCTTACAGATTTGCGATCGCCATTCTTGTTTTCTACAAATGTACCGTCGCCTTTAATTGCATAATATAATTTTTCAGCTTCAGGTATTGCGACTAAGGCTAATTCCGGACGTTTATTTCTTACCAAAGCGATATGAATAGCGTATTCGCCAGTTTTATTAATAAAATCTCTTGTACCATCTAAAGGGTCAATAATCCATACCCACTCAGAATTATTTTT
>DESS01000364.1:54358-74170 GCA_002361335.1 Richelia sp. UBA3308 | reverse complement strand
AATGGTTGTACCTCATGTACAAGTATTGTGCTGTATCTATCCTTTGTGGGGTAACCTTTCACGGGGGGCTATGAATTTACATCGCTATTTATCTTTCCGATAGCTAGGATTTAGCACATTGGGATTATATGGGTTTTTCAATTATTTAATTATTTAGGACTTAGCAAAAAAACATATTTTTTATTGTAGGGTGCTTGCGTGAGTTTTAGAAATATTTTCAACGTATTAATAAGGCTTGTGAGTTCACTCACCAACTGGGTATTGTGAAGGCATAAAAAATTATGTTTTGTTTTTATCAGAAATTACGCAAGCCCCCCTTAAAAAGGGGAGCCACTCCGTTGCGGAGGTTCCCGAGCCACTGCCTTGCCGAGGTTCCCTCGGTTATAGCAAGTGGCGTTCCGTTGTAGGAAGTGGCGTGGCTTGGGGGGATCTAGAATGTCTGAAACACTATATTTATCGTAATTTTTGCGTAAGTCCTATTTATTAATGTTTTTTTAAAGTCAACTTGTGAAAAAGTTAAAGGTTAGTTTGTATGTTAATTAGTTATATTTCCGTGAAAAATTAGCAGTTATGTTACCGATTAATTTAGGGAGTTTATCGGAAAAAAGAGATTCTCTTGGCAAGGATAACTTCAGATTAAGAGACAATTAATTATTTTCTTTGCTACCGATGTTGTAGCATCCCCATTCTCCCGAAGTTGTTTCCAGCGATCCAAGAGAATCTTTACTTAAGACTTATTATTTGTTAATAACTTTGCTGATTACTTCCCAAATTACGATAACAATAATTGCACCGACTACAGCAGTAATAATGGACATAAAATCAAAACCAGCAGCTGCAGGTAATATGATGTCACCTGTTTTAATGAATGAATACAATCCACCACCAACAAGTGCACCAACAATACCTTGAATACTTGTTCCAATATTAATTCCGCCACCTTGATCGCCGGGAATTATAAGTTTAGCAATAATACCAGCAATAAGACCTAGAACTATCCATGCAATAATACCTAACATATCTTTATCTCCTCAAAAATTCTTGTGCTTCTCAGTATAAATCCAAGCAAAGAAATAGCAAGCTCAAAAAGCTACAATAATTTTATTGGCTTTCATAGATAAATTAACAAGTTCTAAATTAGTATTTATACTAACTAAAAAAGTATTTGGATATACAAAAAAACATAAACAAGGAACTTTGTGGAATACCTTGCAATTATCAATTTTCAAAGCATTATTTTATAATCATTGATTTCACAGTTAACAATCAACTGCCATTCAATAACAGTTGATCGTTAAACAAAAATTATTAACTATACCTTACCAAACTGCCTTTGATAAACAATTTCTTCCTGCTCGGTTTGAATTTTCAAATCAGAACGAGGATAAGCAACACAAAGTAATGCAAAACCTTCCTTTTGTAAATCTGGATTAACTCCCATACCGTCGCTTTGGTCTACACTACCATCATTGATGATTTTAGCGGCACAGGTGGTACAAACACCAGCATGACAAGATGAAGGTAAATCCAAATCCGCTTCGTCGGCAACTGATAAAATTGTTTTATCTTCGGGTACCTGTAAAGTATGGGTTTTACCTTGATGGATGAATTCAACGGTATATGTTTTGGTCATTTGATTTTAGATTTTAGATTTTCGCTAACCCCGATTTTGGATTAACCCTGTAATAAGACAGCCAAGTGGTTCAAAATAATCATATTTATCTTATTTTTCTCCACGGATGAATCCGATTGCTCTGTATCCAGTTTAATTTTTAGTCATAGACAATATTGGGTAGTACGCCAGTATAATACTAAATTATTTTATATTATTAATTAGCTTAAAATTCAATTAACAAACAATAATAAATAATAATTATTTTCAATAAGATATATTTGCTTAATTGGCTATAAAATGATAAAAAATAGTAAATTATAAATCCTCCTGTTCGATTAATGCCATAACTTTGATTTTTTTTAATTCCAGAAAGTGAAGTAACTATCTACACATGAAAATGCTTGCTGAAATTCATTGGGTAAACAATGGTTCAAATTGATAATTATAATTGTTTATCAACAACTATTTTTGGAAGTATTTTGCTGTATTGTCTTGTATAGCATTCAACAGGATAACTGTAATAAGTACTGATGATATCAGTAGGTTAATCTTTATAGTTTTCCACAAAAGTTAATCTATAAAGGTAATATCAACATAAACTCAATAATTCAACAATAGATATTTAAATATAAATCTGAAATTATCTTTGTGGAGATGAAAATGCTTGAATCATATCGCGATCGCGCACAAGAAAGAGCATCATTAGGGATTCCTCCTTTACCATTAGATGCAAAACAAACATCTGATTTGTGTAACTTGATCATAAATCCACCGACAGGTGAAGAGGAAAATTTACTATATTTGTTGCGGGAAAGAGTTTCTCCTGGTGTTGATCCAGCAGCTTATGTAAAGGCTGGATTCTTGACTGGAATTGCTAAAGAGGAAATTAGTTCTCCTTTAATTACACCCATTGAAGCTGTTGAGATGTTGGGTACCATGGTGGGTGGTTACAACGTTCAGTCTTTGATTGAATTGTTACAATCTGATGGTGAACAAAAGGAAGCGATCGCTAGTTATGCTGCAACGGCTTTAAGTAAGACACTGTTGGTTTACGATGCTTTTCACGATATTTTAGAATTATCGGAAACCAATGCCTTTGCTAAACGAGTAATTGATTCCTGGGCAGAAGCGGAATGGTTTACAATTCGTCCAGAAGTACCAGAATCGATCGCCGTTACTGTTTTCAAAGTTCCCGGCGAAACCAACACTGACGATTTATCCCCGGCGACTCACGCCACCACACGCCCGGATATTCCCCTTCACGCTTTGTCAATGTTGGAAAATGCCATGCCTGAAGGGTTAAAAATTATTGCGGAATTGAAAGAAAAAGGACATCCTGTGGCATATGTCGGGGATGTGGTAGGAACTGGCTCTTCTCGTAAATCGGCAATTAATTCCGTATTGTGGCATTTAGGAGCAGATATTCCTTTTGTACCGAATAAGCGATCGGGAGGATATATTTTAGGTGGAAGTATAGCGCCAATATTTTTCAATACTGCCGAAGATGCCGGTGCTTTACCCATCGAGTGCGATGTCACCAAGATGGAAACGGGTATGGTAATTACTATCCATCCCTACAAAGGAGAAATTACCAACGAAAATGGGGAAGTTATTTCTACATTTAAGTTAAAACCCGATACAATTCTCGATGAAGTACGGGCTGGTGGCAGAATTCCATTACTCATCGGACGTGCCCTTACTGATAAAATCCGCGAAGCATTAAATTTAGAACCTAGTACTTTATTTATTCGTCCCCAAGCAGCAAAAGACAGCGATAAAGGTTTTACTTTAGCGCAGAAGATGGTTGGCAAAGCTTGTGGTTTACCAGGAGTACGCCCGGGTATTTCTTGCGAACCGATTATGACAACTGTTGGTTCTCAGGATACCACAGGACCGATGACCAGGGATGAATTAAAAGAACTTGCTTGTTTGGGTTTCTCTGCTGACTTGGTAATGCAAAGTTTTTGTCATACAGCAGCTTATCCCAAACCAGTTGACGTACAAACCCACAAAGAATTACCAGACTTTTTCTCACAACGGGCTGGTGTGGCATTACGTCCTGGCGATGGTATTATTCACTCGTGGTTAAATAGAATGCTGTTACCAGATACTGTGGGTACCGGCGGCGATTCCCATACTCGTTTTCCCTTGGGAATATCCTTCCCAGCAGGTTCAGGATTAGTAGCCTTTGCGGCGGCTTTGGGTGTCATGCCCTTGGATATGCCAGAATCAGTTTTGGTAAGATTTAAAGGCGAATTGCAACCCGGTGTGACTTTACGAGATGTTGTAAATGCAATTCCCTACGTGGCAATTCAACAAGGTTTATTGACAGTAGAGAAAAAGAATAAGAAAAACGTCTTCGCCGGAAGAATAATGGAAATAGAAGGCTTGCCAGATTTGAAAGTTGAACAAGCCTTTGAATTAACAGATGCCAGCGCCGAACGTTCCTGTGCAGGTTGTACCATTAAACTTAGTGAAGCAACTGTTGCCGAATATTTACGTTCAAATATTGCTTTGTTAAAGAATATGGCAGCCAGGGGTTATCAAGATCCTCGTACAATCATCCGTCGCGTTGCCAAAATGGAAGAATGGTTAGCGAATCCGGTATTAATGTCAGGGGATGATAATGCCGAATATGCCGAAATCATCGAAATTGATTTGAACGAAATTAAAGAACCAATCGTTGCTGCACCAAACGACCCCGATAACGTAAAATTACTATCGGAAGTAGTAGGGGATAAAGTAGACGAAGTGTTCATTGGCTCCTGCATGACAAATATTGGACACTATCGCGCGGCTGCAAAAGTTTTAGAAAATGCCGGAAAAGTTACAACTCAATTGTGGATTTGTCCTCCTACCCGCATGGATGAAAAGCAATTGAAAGAGGAAGGTATTTATCAAGTATTTAATGATGCGAATGCGCGGACAGAAATGCCTGGTTGTAGCTTATGTATGGGAAATCAAGCAAGAGTTGAAGATAATGCGACGGTGTTTTCAACATCTACAAGAAACTTTAATAATCGAATGGGTAAAGGCGCACAAGTTTATCTTGGTTCCGCGGAGTTGGCAGCAGTTTGTGGATTATTAGGAAAGCTGCCTTCTGTACAGGAATATATGGATATTGTGGCGAATAAAATTCATCCTTTTGCTGATGATTTGTATCGGTATTTGAATTTCGATAAAATTGCTGGTTTTGAGGATGAAGGGAGAGTGATTCCCTTGGAAGAAATGCCCAATATTGAGGATATTTTGGGGATGACTAGTGGGGCTAAGTAATTGATTTTAGGGTGGGCGATCGCCCACTTTAGATATGAAAGTCTTTTAACTTTTAAACTCAATTGTCCATAAAAACTTAACAAAGTTCCTATAACTACTGGTATAGGAACTTTTAATTACTTTTGGAATAGGATTTGAATAATTTTACGTGCTGTTTAAGAGTAATTGAGATAAAGTTCTAACTCCAAAAATAATTTTATTTTTTGATAATGTACTTAATATTCTTGAAAATTAACCAATTTAAAGTTCTATGGTCAACTTGTCTGACTCTAGCATCCCAATCAGCATTATTACCTCTATCAGCTTCAAGGTCAATAACTGTGCTTCTACCAAAACCAGTTTCAGTTTTTTTAAGATAACCTGTGAGAATTCTTTCTTCCCCTTTGTAAGCATTTTTTACAATCTTTTTTAGTTCTTTTATAGAAATATTTTCATCTTCATTAGCTGATTCAATAGCTTCATTAATAGCATTGGCACTAGGTTGTTTATTAAAACAGACTGTGAATACGCTATCACCTACTTTAGCCAATTGTTCTATTAACTCAGTTCTTGTTACTTTTAATTCCTGATTATACTGATGAGCAGAATAAATACCCTCTTCAAGAATATCTTTTTCAATACTAAATTGAAAACCTCTTTCATTTTCTACTTGAATATCTGAGCCATTCTTGGATATGATTTTATAGTATTGCGTCTCACTTAGAAAATTTCCTGTCTCTAACTCAGAAAACTTTGATTTTGTATTATTCATTTTAATCTCCTTTAATTTTTTTTATTACATCAATTGATTATAATTTTAGATAACTAAATGACACTTCAGTATAAATAACTAAACACACTTAAATAGCAATTACGTTGGATATAAAGAAGCGAAACCCAACACCAGATACTTTGATAGAAAACGATATTCTTGCTGGAATCCGTTTTGATTTATTTTAGCGCAAGCGTGGCGGAGCCATATAACTTGTAGGTGCTTAAGGAACAGGGAATAGAAAATGTACTGAGTCTTTTTCAAAATTCAAATAATAATCCTATATGTTGGGTTACGGTGCGTGATTAATTATTTGTTTTGTTATATATCAAGTTTCTTCCTGCGTCTAACCCAACCTACAATTACAGTTACTGTGTGATTATAGAAATGCGATCGCACTCCCACTTTCCCCACAACAATAACGCTACATTATTTATAAAACCTGTAAAACTAACCGAATGAAGTCCCTACAAGACTACACAATTGTCATCCGCCCCGATGATAACAATACCTTTGTCGCTTACGTCCCAGCAATTCCCGGTTGCCACGCTTGGGGACAAACTTTAGATGAAGCCCGTGCTGAACTCGTTAACGTTTTCGAGATGATACAAGAGGAGTATGCTGAAGAAGGGCGTTTTTTACCTGAAGATGTTGAATTGGTAATTGCCAATGCCAGCTAAAGCGAAAGATTTTGAAAGGGTTGCTCAAAAACTTGGGTTTGAGAAAGTTCGGCAAAAGGGTAGTCATGCTCGTTGGAAACATCCTGACGGACGAGCAACTACAATTCCGATTCATGGTAAATCTGAAATTGGTAATTGGTTATTTTATGAAATTTTGAAGCAGTTAGGTATTACTGAGGAAGAATTTGAACAACTGCGATAGTTCGCTATTATTGGTATCTAAAAGAGATATTTGTAGGCTGTGTGACGGTTAGGATAAATTAGCGATGCACACCTTTTTCATCAGTAAAATGCTAAAAATCCCCTGACCAAACTAGGATTCCCTAACCTTAACTAAATTTAGGATAAACCAGAAGATATCCCTTGTGTAGACATCTGTACGTAACGCACAATAACATTAAATGCTCCTATATTATCAGAGTACCATACAAGTGGAATTGATAATGGATTTATTATGCGATCAATTTGTCCTTGTTGCTTGAGTTCCTTAGAAGCTTCCTCTAAAGCCACAAAATAATTCTTACAATCTATTGATTTTAATAGCGATTGTTTTGATATAACTGCATCGTTTATAATAAAAGTCAGCCAGCCACTACGCGGTGCTACAATCTCTTTTAGAGAAGGATAAGGGATTAAATCTTTTGTGTTTAATTTGTTATTCTCCAAGACTTGAAATGGGTCAGCCGTTGCTGAACCTGGCTTTTGCATTACCACTGCTAGCAATTGTCCCCACCTTCCTTTTTCTTGCGTATTTCCTTGAAAAAGAAGGCACTCATTGAGGTCGTTACTACTAATCTCTTCCCCGTCTGGACTCAACCAGTCCCGACGGAAAACATCTTCCTTAGTGAAAGGTTGAAGTGGGTAATTGACTTTATATTGTTTATATTTTCCTGGTTGTGGGGACAAATATTCACCAATAAGCGGTTTAACTCGACCGAAAAAGGTGTAAACTTGCCTAAACGCAAGATGAATGCGCCCGTCAGCTTCCAAGTTGACCTTATCACCTTCGTGTAAGTAGATTCCTGAGTTCTGAAATCCAGCAGTTGCCATGACTGTTACTTGAGTATTTAGTTCTTTATAATTAGTATCGGTAATCACTCTAGCAATCTTAATAGAACCAAGGTAGATACCATCATCCTTAACTTGCAGATCTACATGGTGAAAGCCAATGATGAGCATTATTGTTAGAAATGCAAGTGCAACTAGTACACTACTCGTAACTTTGGCAATAAGACGAAACCATCCAATATTACTAAGAGCAACAAAAAACCTCAGAAGGTGTTGCCACCCTGTCGAACCTCTTCGGTGTGGCTTTTGCATAGTTTGAAATCCTCAACCGATTAAAAAACCAAAATTTGATGATTTATAAAAACCTATGAAAGATACTTAGTTCCTTGATTAATTAACATCATTAAATTCGGATGGGGAATGTGGGTTTTAACTGATTAAACTAAAAAATCTTTAAAAAAAATCTTTAAAAAGGTTCATTAATTATTTAATTACTGTTCGCACTCCTCTAGTTTAGATGTCAAAGATATCATCCATTCCAGTCCTTCTAAGTAACTTGAAGTATAAATGATAAAACTCAATAGAGCTATGTTAAATCCTATTATCACTGTTAAGACTCCAACAACGGGCTGATTAAAAAAGAACAGAAAGAAACAAACAATAAGGGAAATTGCCAGAGGTAAAAGACAAACTTTTAATGTATTTTGTATATTAAATAAATGTGGAGGTTTTGGGAAATGACCTCTATGTGTTGGAACAGGATAATTGTCATAAGTATGCCAGCCTTTCTCGCTTTTCCAGCCAACACGTTCACCGAAAAGGTTATAATTTAAAACACCAAATCTCTCAAAGCATTGGCTATAAATTCTCTTTTGAGTACTAAAGCTAAATTCCTTTTCACTAAAGTAAACCCATAGTTCGTCTATGGTTCGGAGATCGTCGCAAGGAAATCTTTTAATAGTTTGTTTATCCAACTGCCATCGATACTTCTTATTGCTAATCTCTAAAATTATACGGTGTGTCTCAACATTTGCCTCTTTCCAATTTCTTTTTGTTAATAGTTCATGCAAATCATTGAAATCTTTTTTGGGAGGTTCAACATTATAGTTATATCCGATAAATACTGGCTTTAATAATACAGGTGTTTCGGACTCCGGAATTCCCTCTAAATCAATCGAAATACAACCCAATTCAAAAGCATCTTCGTAGCTTTTTCCTGCACCGATAGCATCATAAAATCCAACTGTAAACTTAATGGCTGCGCGATCGCTAATTGCTTGATTCATACCAATGACATAATCTATGTTTTGGTGAATCGCCTTAGCTTGTACTTCACTATAGCAGGCGTTCAGCAAAACGCACTCAACTTTATCTTTAAATAATTTAAATAACTTTGCTAAGGATTTAGTACTGACAAATTGCAATTCTCCAGAGTTATTCACCAGCATCAAGCCATCACTCCCAGAGCCATGCCCGCAAAAATGCACAATTTGTGGTTCTTTATATAATAAAGCGTGATGCAAATCATCTACCCGTACTGCCAATCTTGTAATAACTTCAAACTGATCCCGGTTTTTACTGTGTTCCAACCGCGTATGAATATTTCTCACTTCCTCATCCAGACGTAATTGTGAGGTACTCTTTGGATTAGCTGATAAAATCAGAATTTTCTTCACGATGTTATCAAATACTGTTGAATTTGCTGTAATCTATTATCTTACACAATAACCCATAAAGAAAAAAAATTGGATCGAATATTGGGTTTCCTTTGTTGCTTATATTCGTGCAATTCCCGGTTGTCACGCTTGGGGAAAAACCGATAATGAAGCTGGTGCTGAACTCGTCTACGTTTTCGAGATGATAAAAGAAGAGCATGCTGAAATGGTAATTTCCAATGCCAACACGCTCTTCTTAAAATTGTAATACCAAAATCCCTAAAACCCTATGCAAGCTGATAAATATCCATTTGCAAAAGAATTTATTACCGATACTGAAGGTAATATTCGTAAAGTAGTGATAGATTTTAACGATTATAAACGTATGGTAGAAGCTATCGAAGATAAAGCGTTAATTTTGGCGATGAAGGAAGTTGAAGGAGAAACTCCTCTTAGTTTAGATGAAGCATTAGCAGAATTAGAAAAAGAGTGAATACTCAGTATCAACCTGGTTTTCTGAAAGATATTAAAGCTCTCAAAAGTACCACCAACTTTGAATCAATAAAATCCCTTGTTTTTGAAGAAATACCAGTACTTGAAAGTTTTGAAGAAATCAGTAATCTCAAGAAATTAACAGGATATGAAAACACTTACCGAATTAGAATAGGTAATTATCGAATTGGTTTAACTTTTGATGGTGATATGATTACTTTTTATCGAGTTTTACATCGTAAGGATTTTTATCCCTATTTCCCCTCAAGCTAAGAAAAAAAATATCTCTAGCTTTTGATAGAAATACCTACGGCAAACTTTTAGCAGAATATCAGCCACAAGTCATTAATTCAGAAGATGAATACGAACGTATGCTGGCTGATGCTGAACGATTAATAGGTAACAAAAATCGTTCCCAAGAAGAAACTGCTTTGTTACAAATTCTGGTGAGATTAATAGAAGAATATGAAAATAAGAATTACCCCATCAGTAAATCTTCTCCTCATATCATTCTTCAACATTTAATGGAAGCACGAGAAATCCAAGAATCTGATTTAGTAGAAATTTTAGGTTCAAAAGAAATTGTCTCAGAAATTGTCGATGGGAAACGCGCAATTAGTAAAACACAAACAGAAGCTTTAGCAGAGTTTTTTCATGTTTCTCCAGAATTATTTAGTTAAGCATTAAAATAGAAAAACATATAATAAATTACGTCTAATCCGATGACGACTATAATTGCTAGATGTTCATCAAAACTTGCCAGCATCAAAGTAGAAACTATAAATAATCTTCCTTTGTTTAAATTCAATGATGAATTACAGGCAAGGATGGAACAACTATTAGAACGCAAAAAAGCTGATTTACTAACTCAATAATAAATTATCGAACTTGAATAAATTGGAGAACTCGATAAAACTTTTACTCATATAAATGCAATTTTGGTAGCTCAAAAATGACTATTGATGATGCTATTAAAGACTGTTATCTAAAAAAAATTTGTAGGGTGTGTGACGGTTAGGATAAGTTAGTAATCCCAATCAAAAAATTCCTGTTACCGTCACGCACCATCATAATTAAAAAATATATCAAATGGTGCGTTACGGCATTATTAAACGATATCGTTTTTTTATCAAATAATCTCGTGCCGTAACACACCCTACAATCTTATATTTTTCAATTAATTTTATTTGATTTTACTTTTCATATAAAAATATAAATTAATAGCCCACGCAGGTGGGCTTTGTTTGTGTAGCCCCAGGTTTCAACCTGCGGGAATCATTATTACGGTATAACCAAATATCAACCTGCGGGCTTATCACCATAAACCGAAATATCAACCCTCACCCAACAAATAATTAAATTCCGACTTCAAAGCTTTAATATCCGCTACCCTCGCAACTAGTAAATTATCCTTACCAGCATCAGTCAAACGGGATTTCCAATAACTAATACTCTCAGAATTATTTATCCAAAACTGAACTACAGTATCTACGACTTCATCCATATTCCATCCCCATTTAGAGGGTACCGGCTCCATTGTTTCCAGAAATGCATCTAGAGTACATTTATGACTTCCTAAATACTCTACACCCTCACTTTGTCGGTTTTCCTGACTCTGTTGCTGATGGCTAAAAAAGTCCAAAATTGGAGATACACCTACAATATCGAAAGTATATTTCATCGGATTCCTCCAGATTGTAAAAAATGTTTGATTTTGAAAAACATATTTAAGTGGTTATTTGCGGACAAATTATTTAATACGACTAATTTATGACGGCTAATTTATGGTCGTTATTTTTCTTTGAAAAACTAGCAATAAAGATCATATTGTGCTAAAATCGCTTTCGTACAAAGTTAGCAATTGATAATCGAGAGTGCTAATATTTGTTCCGCAAAAAATTAGCAGACAACTTCATAGAGTGCTAATATTAATAACCCTATTCATATTAAAATATTAAAGATTTTCACTAATAGAAAAGAGCTATTTACTCTTTTTAATATTTCTTAATATTTATAATGGTAAATTTTGTAGGGGAAGTAGCGGCTTTATCGGGTGCCTGCTTGTGGGCTGTAGCGTCTGTAGTTTACGGTAGATTGGGTGCGCGTATTCCGCCATTGCAATTAAATCTGATAAAAGGAATAATTGCGATCGCGTTTTTTGTGTTGACAATTCTCGTGACTGGGGAGCAATTTCGTGGGATCACCACATTACCAATGTGTTTGTTACTGTTGAGCGGTGTCGTTGGTATTAGTTTGGGTGATACTGCATTCTTTATCACTATAAATTGCTTGGGGGCCCGTCGGGCATTATTAATACAAATCTTGACAACCCCAATTACAGCAGTTTTTGGTCTGATTTTTCTTCAAGAAAAGTTAAATATATTGGCTTGGTGCGGAATTTTATTAACAATATTGGGTGTAGCTTGGGTAGTAACGGAACGTACTGCCGATGTAAAACATATTTCAAAGGTAGAATTCCGACGCGGTATTGGTTTTGGTTTATTGGCGGCAATAGCTGGTGCAGTTGGAGCGGTGCTTTCACGTAGTGTCCTTACTAATACTGAGATTAATCCTTTATGGGCAGCTTTGTTAAGGTTGAGTGCTGGGACATTAATTCTAATGATATGGGCATTTAGACAACAAACTAGCTTTCTCATAGGCAACTTGCGGAATTGGCGAGTGATTATAGGAACACTTTTTGCTGCTTTTAGCGGAACTTATTTAGGAATTTGGCTGCAACAAACTGCGATTAAATTCACATCTGTAGGAATTGCTTCCACTCTTTTACAAACTAGCCCGATTTTTGTCATACCCATTGCAATTTGGATGGGAGAAAAAGTTAGTATTCGAGCTATTATGGGTGTTTTTGTTTCCATTACTGGAATAGCATTACTTTTTTATCCAAAGTAGCTGAGATTCAGTGTCGCTTTTTAACTGAAAACTTACCAAAAATTCTCTTTCCAAAAAACACACTCTCTTTGTTGAGGGGAGAGATTTTTTGCTAAGATTTGCAAATCTTGATCGGAAAGAAAAGAGGCACCATAATAGTTATGCACTATGGGTTTTCTAGAGGTGTAATCAAAAAAGATTGTGTATCTATCTGATGATAGTGGTACTTTGCCTCGATGAAATATACTACCAGTGGCAGCTAAAAAAACAGTTCCAGCAATTCCCGTGCAAGACTTGAAATGTGATGGAGATATTACTTTCTCCATTGTTTTATCTTGAACATAACCATGGGTATACTTTAAAGAAGAAGTTAATTTAGAAGTAAAACATTGGGGAATATATTCAAAGGGACCAATGTTATCATCTATATCATTTAAATAGATGATTATTTTCAATACTTTTCTATCTTCAGGATCTATGTGCCATAGTCTTGATTTGATTTGAACTTTGTTCACAATATCCCGACGAAAATACGCTCCATGATAAGCCACTGGTAAACCAACGTAATTCTCAATAATGTTGATTAAACGTTGTTCCAAACCCCAAAGAAAAATTTCTTGATGCTCTAAAATTTGTTGGGGAGTGGCATGAACTACAAATTCATTCTTATTCTCAGAAATGCTTCGCGGTATTTTTGGCATTAAGGTTTTGGCAGCTTGAAGCATCTGCTCGGTAGAAGGAATCGAGAGAGCTTCTAATGAAGTCATTGCAACTCCTTCAGTTCTAAGTTTATCTACCAAATCTCTCTCGTAATCGGAAATAACAGGTAAGTTTTTAGAGTGTTGTTTCCGTGCTTCTCGATAATTAATTTCAGCTTGAGTAAACAAAAACGGAAGTTGACGAGTATTTAGCGATACTTCGTTTCTAACTTTGTAGACAATCCTTTTATACATAATTTAATGAGAGTTACCTAAGAGAATTCAACAAAAAGTCAACAATTATGCAAATTTATTTGTATAAAATGTTAGCGAACAAATCAAATATACGATTACATATTTTTACGAACATAAACTGAATAAGGCTGTTAATTTGCAGAAGATTTATTTTTAGGAGTTATGACTTAACAGTTGCTTTATATACCTATAGTTTACGCAATTGGCATATTTTCTTGTAGGGTACTGTGACACTTTGACTAATTTTTAACATAAAAATAAGGTTTTATTGTCACCCACGAACCAAGATCCACCAGACAATCCCGTAACTCCTGATACCTTTGTAGACTAAATTTTCTCTTAGTTAGCACCCAATCATTTTGGTAAAAATAATTTATAACAAGTATTTGTAGTATTACATACAATTCAAATGTTTACGATACCATAAAAAAGCCTCAGAACTGATAAAAATTCTGGGACCGTATGTAAAATATATTGTGTAGCTATTAACAATTTTACTGAAAATAAACACAAATACCCAAATTTTGGCATAATATCCCTTATTAAGCGATCGCAAACGGCGAATATACAGGTGGTGGGTAGGTGGCTTTTCTGAATTTTTAGGGACTTAGGCTATCAATTGTCGATCAGTAAGTAATAATTCTTCAAACTTAGCTACTTGTAAGGGATGACTTAAGAGATAACCTTGTACTAGATCGCATTTATGAGCGCGGACAATATCTAATTCTATTTTACTTTCAACACCCTCAGCAACTACTCTTAAATTTAGATTATGAGCCATTTCAATAATGCCCTTAGTGATTGTTGATTTTTGTTTGTCTTTGTCGATATTGTGGATAAAGTAATGGTCTATTTTTAAAGTATTGATTGGCATCAGCTTTAAATAAATTAATGAGGAATTCCCAGTACCATAATCATCAATAGCAATTCTTAAACCATGAGAGGACAATTCTTCCATTCTATTAATTGCTATATTCAGATCTTTATCAATTATTCCTTCTGTGATTTCGAGTTCTAAAGAAGACGGATGCAAATTATTTTTTGCTAATGACTCAAGTAATTTTGAACTAAAATCTGGCTGGATTAATTGAGTTATGGAAATATTAATTGTAGAGTAGAAGTCTTTGTAACCTGCATCTTGCCATATTTTGGTTTGCTTACAGACATTATTGATTAACCATTCTCCAATTGGAATAATTAAACCTGTCGATTCAGCTAAAGGAATTAGTTCCGCAGGAGAAATCATGCCCAATTCTGAACTTTGCCAGCGGATTAAACTCTCTGCCCCGACTATTAAACCCGAACTAGTATCAATAATTGGTTGATAATGAATTTGAAATTCTCTTAAATCTTTGTTTGCTAAATTCTTAAGTAAACTATTTTTTAAAATCTGAAATTCTGGTAATAATCTAGCAGTATTTTTATTGATTTTAGAAATATATTTTAAAGTAGTTACTTGCTTTTCTAAGCGAGTCATAATTGCACTTAACAGTTCAGAAGAAGTAAATGGTTTGGTAAGATAATCATCAGCACCCAAATTCATACATTTACGTAAATCACTCTTAGCTGTTCTAGCTGTAAGAAAAATAAATGGAATAGTTGCTGTGACTCCTTGTAAATTTAATTTTTCTAGGACTTCATAACCATCCATATTTGGCATCATCAAGTCGCACAAAATTAAGTCAGGAGTTTCAGAAACAGCTAACTCTATTCCAATTTTTCCGTTAGCAGCAGCTAGAGTTTCAAAATTCTCAGCTTCTAATAAATCCAAAATATTCTCACGTACTGATTCTTCGTCTTCAATTAGTAATATCTTAGTCATATTTGTAAAACTGAAATTAATTTACCGATCGCTTTATAACTGAGAATTAATAATTAATCGCTTCTCAGGGAGATTTTGATGCTTAAAATATCTGATTACTTATGGCACAATATAGTGTTGAAAATTTTTGACAAGATAATTTTGATAATTATGATACTTAAGTATTTATATTGCAAAGCTGCTTATTTTTACCATTGTATTTTTACTTAAATTTAATTTATTTAATTAAATTAATTAAATTTAATTGAATCCGATTTACAAATATCTGTGATTAATTACAGCAACTGCTTAAAGGAATTGTAACCGTAAACTTTGTACCCATTCCAACTTCGCTTGTGACGTTAATTTTACCGTTAAGGATATCTACACACTTTTTGACAATTGATAATCCCAATCCAGTACCCGGAATATTACCTACATTGTTACATCTATGAAAAGAATCGAATAAGGATGATAAATCTTGTGAGGGAATACCTATACCTTTATCTTCAATCTCAAATACTACTCGTTGTTTTTGGCAAAAAAGATTAAAATCAACGCTAGTTCCTGGTTTAGAATATTTAATTGCATTAGAGAGTAAATTACTCAAAATATGTCCTAATATTCTTTCATCTATATACAGGATAAATGTAGTTTTATTACTAATAAAATTAATGTTTGTATTTGGTTGTTCCATCCCATTGTTTATCTGATTAATCTCCAAATCTTCTACCAACTGGCGACTGTATTCAACTAAATTCAATTTTGCTGGATGAGAATCAACTTTACCTGCTTCCGCTTTAGAGAAAAATAACACATCATTTAATAAATTAGTCATGTGCTTTATAGCTTTTTTTATTCTATTAAAATGCTTCTGTTGCTTTTCTTTATCCCATTTATGGGTGTAATTCTCTAGTAACTCAGATGAAGAAAGAATAGTACTTAAGGGAGTGCGGAATTCATGAGAAGTCATGGAAATAAAACGGGATTTTAGTTGGTTAACTTCTTTTTCCTTTTCTAATGCTTTTTTTAAATCTTCTTCAAGTTTTTTGCGTTCGGTAATATCAATCCTGTAACCAATAATTTCTAAGGGATTACCTGCATAGTCTTTTACTATTTTTGATTGTTCGTATATCCAAATATAATTACCATTTTTGTGTAAAAAGCGGTACTCGATATTAACTTTACTTTGGGAAAATACCTTTGATAGTTCTGCAAGAAATAACGGTAAATCTTCTGGGTGAATGTGACTTACCCAAAAATTAGAATCGTATAGAATTTCCGAAGCTGTATACCCAACCATATCAAAGATATTTTCACTGACAAAATTCACAGGGTAGTCTTCACAAAAATCTGAACTATAAATTACTCCTGTACTTGATAAGAGTAAGTGTTGTAATTTTTCTTGTGTTAGCAACAGAGACATTTCTGTAAGCTTATGCTTGGTAATATCACTTTCAACACATACGTAGTGAGTTAATTTTTTTTCGCGGTTAAGAATGGGAGCAATATTCACTTGATACCAGTATTCACTGCCATCTTGACAATAGTTACGTATAATTGGTGTAAAATTTTCTGCGGAAGAGTAAAAGTGTGATTTAAGTAGTTTATTTATTTGACGATTCATCTCTTCAAGAAAACTGTTTGTTAATCCCAAGGCTTCCGATACACTTTTGCCACTCACACTTTCAAATTCAGGATTTCCATAAACAATTGGTTTTGAAGGCAACCTGACATCAAAAATAGCTAATCCATTCTTAATATAATTTATTGCTTTACTTTTTAAATTTAATGATTTTTGTGCTTGTACTTCTTCGGTAACATTGCTATAAAGGCTTATCGTACCAATAATTTTCCCCGAAACATCTTTCACTGCATCAGCTCGTATCTTAATGTATAAGATATCGTTGATATGGGATTTTATTTCTACTTGATTACGCCATGATTTTCCTTGTTTTATGGCTGTTAATAATCTTCGATATTCTGCTGTATCCTTCCAGAGGAATGATAATCCTCCCTTAGCATTTAATTGTTCGCGAGTATAGTCAAATATGTTAATAAAGCTTGAATTAAGATAAATTACATTACCTGTTAAATCTGTAATTGTAATCCCTTCACAACTACTTTCTATAGCTTGTTGCAAGTAAACTAAAGTTTCTAAATTTTCAATCTTACTATTCTCTTCTGTACCTAATATTTGTGATGAAATTTCTTTTTCTTGATTGCATTGACGTTCTGCTTCGGTTATTTTTAACTGATACTCTTCGAGTATAGAATTAGTAATACTTTCAGGTGGAATATAACCTACTAATTGTTCTTTTTCATCTTCAATTACTACAGGTAAATTTATGAACTGAGTTAAGAGATTAAATATTCGTTTTATATCTTGAAATTGAGAATATTTTAGCTTAATGAATGAAGTTGTCATCACTTCAGTAATTTTACTGTTTTTTAAATTAATTTCCGACTCTACAACCCGTAAAACATCTTGCCATGAAAACAATCCTACAACTTGCCAATTTTCTACTACCAAAACCCGTTCTACTGGCGGTTGAAATTTATTCATGAATGCAATGGTATGCCAAACTGTTGCTTCTGCTGTTATAGTTCGTGGAGCATAGTTAATTAACTCTTCTAAGGGCGATCGCGAAGATGTTGGAAAGCTGGCTTGCATAAATCTATAAGACTATAAGAAAATAGTTTTCACTAAATCTTGAAAAAAAAACTAGTTTTGATCAAATCCCTTTTTATATTCTTGTCTGTCAATGTTAATAATAACTGGAGTAAAAATACTGAAAAAAAGTAAATATAAATATATTTTATTACTCGGAATACTGATGTCATGTTCGGATGAACAGTTGGGATTGCTACTCTACCCTTCGGGAACACCTGACGGTGAACGGGAACGCTCCACTCTGTTCCCCTCGCAATGACATATCGTAAGTGATTTAGCGAACATGATATGACCAAAAAATAGACTGGATACAAGCCCCCGGATTCATCCGTGGAGAGGAAAAATGTTTTCCTTATCTCAAGCCCCTTGATTCATCAATAGGGTAATTCGGCCATTCTTCATTCGGCCATTCTACATTCCCCTTGACCCCGGATGCCCCTACCACTACAGTTTGCAGCATATAGCTAGAATAATGCCCAAAAATGCCATAAATAACCGCAACCATTCAATGCAATAGTTTGCATAATAGTTGCGGTAAAACTTGTTAAATTAGAAAAATACTAAAAATGCCCTCAAAACCGAATTATAGAGGTTTTCAGTTGGATGCAATAGAAATGAACCTCGCCGCTTTTATGTATTTTGCGGTTCTACTAAGTTCTCAATTCCTTGAATAACTTTGATTGATTCGATTTTGTCTCCTTGCTTAATTTTCCCCAAAAGTTCTTTACCTTCAGTAACATAACCAAAGACAGAATAACGTCCATCTAATAAGTTTCGTCCAGCTGGAGTAAGTTCGGGTTCAAATAGGAAGAAGAAAAATTGGGAGGAACCTCCGTTAACTTCAGTTTCAGGGCGAGCCATTGCGATCGCACCGTAAGCAGAGAAAGGTAAGACTGGCATTTCGGTGTAAAGACCAGCTTCTTCGAGGGTAATGCCGTACATTGGTTCTTTATCGCCTTCTACAAGTACTTCTAAAGGAATAGCACGGTATTCGCCTGTTTTTGGATCTATAAAACCTACATCTTTACCCGGTGGATCTCCAGCTTGCAGTACATAAAAATCTTCAGCCCGTAAGAATTCTAAGCCATCGTAAAAACCCCGTTTTGCCAAATCCACAAAGTTTCCAGCAGTAACTGGAGCGCTATAACCATCTAAAACAACTTTAATGTCTCCTTTATCCGTTGTTACTTCTAGGGTGGCGCGGCCTTTTAATTGGGGTAAGTTACTATATTCTGCGGGTACTTCATAAGGAAAACCCGTTACCATAGATTCTTCCAGTTTTCCTACCAAATTCAAAAGCTGAGCTCTTTCAATCCAAGTTTCTTCTTTATCTTTAGTTTTGGCTACTTCTTGGAGCTTTTCTATACCTGCTTTAAGCTCGTTAATCCAAATCTCTGCTTGCTCTTGACTTTCTTCTGGAACACTTGCGAGTATCTTCTCTGGTTTAGCAAGAACCCGCGAAGCAGTTTTTAAGTCTTTAGAAATAGCTCTCCAGCGTCGATTTGCCCGTAGTTGAGTAGCAATATCTTCCAAGCTTTTTTGTAATTTTCGTACCGGCTCGTTATCTATTGGAAGTGCATACCGTAATAAAGCTTTACCATCAGTAATTGCATTTCCTGCTGGTAAAGCAGCCATACCCGAATCAGTCCATCGGGTTGTACTTATTCCTAAAAATAAAGTTACCAGCAGTAATGTAATTAGACTATTCTTCAAACAAGATTTTAATAAGTTGAACATGGAATCTAATAATGCAACATCAAATTATTTTAGATTTCGTCGTTACCTATCAATAATCTTCCCACAGCTCCCGTCAGCAGAGGAAGAAAAATCGTTTTGGGATATTTAATCAAAGTTCTGGCCTTTAGACTTATTAACATTCTTGAGCGCGTTAATAGTCTTTTACTGATAACTCTCATTGTAAAGCTAGTATTTAATCAAACAGCAGTACACTTAACCCCTCGACTTTGAAGGCGGAAGCAGTTTTATCCATAAAAAAGCTAAATTAATAAGATGAAGCA
>DESS01000364.1:53260-54294 GCA_002361335.1 Richelia sp. UBA3308 | reverse complement strand
AATTGACAATATTTGCCCAAAAATTATTCCAACACATTGGAGTCTCACAAAATCATCGATGAGTAAAGACAAAAAAACTCAAGGTTACAAAGTTATTGCTGACAACCGTCAAGCTCGTTATTTATACGAAATTCTGGAAACCTACGAAGCTGGAATTCAGCTAACAGGAACCGAAGTCAAATCTATCCGGGCTGGTAGAACCAACCTGCAAGATGGATATGCATTAATTCGTAACAACGAAGCATGGTTACTCAACGTACATATTTCACCTTACAACGCTAGCGGACAATATTTCAATCACGAACCTCGTCGAAGCCGCAAACTTTTACTTCATCGTGACGAAATTCGCAAGTTGGTTGGCAAGACGGAACAGCAAGGTTTGACTTTAGTACCATTAAAAATGTATTTAAAAGGCGGTTGGGTAAAAGTTAGTATAGCCCTTGGTAGAGGTAAGAAAATTCACGACAAGCGAGAAACTATTAAGAAACGTCAAGATCAACGTGAAATGCAACGCGCAATCAAAAATTATTGACAACAAAAAAAATTGTTAATCAAACTATTCAACAAGGTAGCTATGCCAAACTGAAGTCTCATCATTACTTCCTGGAGGAAGCAGTAATCTCCAGGTTTTGCCTTCTTTTTGAAGTTGTAGGTAAATATCAAATAATTTTTGTGGTTGCTCTATATTTCGTTTTGGTAACTTCAAATTTAAGTCATAAGTTCCTTGTATTCGGAAAGCTGGTAAATGTTCAACACTCATTAACTTCCGTTGTTTAATCGATAAGTGATTGATTTCGAGTTCCCGAAAATCCAAATTTAAATTTTCCCTAAGCTGCTGTTGTGTTTCTTGCATAGAAATGGCGATCGCATTTTTTATTAACTGTTTATTTGGTTCGGGTGTACCAAAATTACAACCTGTCAATATCACCAGCAAAATTGCCGTTAAAACCAGTTTTATCATTTTAGTTAGTTGTTAGTTGTTAGTTGTTAGTTGTTAGTTGTTAGTTGTTAGTTGATAGTTGTTAGTTGATAGT
>DESS01000364.1:22568-53196 GCA_002361335.1 Richelia sp. UBA3308 | reverse complement strand
TAGTTGTTAGTTGTTAGTTTTTAGTTGTTAGTTGTTAGTTATTAGTTGTTAGTTGTTAGTTATTAGTTGTTGCTTATCACCAATGCCCCATGCCCAATGCCCTTTCGGCCCCATGCCCAATTATTAATTCTAAATTCGGCCATTCTAAATTCTAAATTAATTCTATGCAAATAAAAGAAATTGGCGAACAAGGACTTTTAAAAATATTGCAGCGCTTCTGCCCTCCAGATATTATTGGCGATGATGGGGCAGTATTGCCAATTATTGCCGATAAATCTCTGGTAGTGACAACAGATGTCTTAATTGATAAAGTTCATTTCAGCGAAATTACTACTTCCCCCGAAGATGTCGGTTGGCGAGCGGCGGCAGCCAATCTTTCCGATTTAGCTGCCATGGGAGCTTTACCGCTAGGAATTACAGTCGGCTTGGCACTTCCCGGTGAAACTCCCGTAAATTGGGTTGAAAAGCTATACCAAGGAATGACTCAGTGTTTGCAGAAACATAACACTCCAATTGTCGGTGGTGACATAGTGCGATCGCCAATTATAAGTGTGGCAATTACCGCTTTCGGACAAGTTTCTCCCCAGCTTACCATTCGTCGCGATCGAGCCAAGGTGGGAGATGCAATTGTAGTTACAGGTTGTCATGGAGCTTCCCGTGCGGGTTTGGAGTTACTACTACATCACGATTTAACAACAAACCTGACTAAAAATGACACCGAAGCTTTAATTAAAGCACATCAACGACCAAAACCGCGCTTAGATGTTTTACCAATTCTCTGGGAAATTATAGACTCCCATTCTCTTGTAGATATCTCAGGAATGGATACCAGTGATGGTTTGGCAGACGCAATTTTACAAGTTTGTCATTCGAGTAAAGTTGGTGCAATTGTTGAAGCCACGGAGATTACTTTACATAAAGCTACAATCAATTGGCTGACTAAAGAAAAAGCCTTAGAGTATGCTCTTTATGGTGGCGAAGATTTTGAATTGCTGCTGTGCTTACCAAAACAAGCAGCAAGTGAATTAGTAGAAAAACTCGGTGATGGTGCAGCCGTAGTTGGAAGCATTATCGATAGCGATAAAGTTGTGTTGCACGATCGAGATGAGAAAATCCCCGACCAAATTTTAAACTTAAATCGGGGGTTTCAACATTTTTAAAGTGGAAAGCAATTCCATCGAGGGATTTTCATTTGTGTTAATCCAACATCGAAAATCTATCTTGAAAAGTTTGACGCGAAGAAGATCTCCACGTCAACTTTCCGTAAAATCTAAAATTAATTAGTCCACTTCTTAGCAACTAATTCAGCCAAATCAACAACGCGCTGACTATAACCCCACTCGTTGTCATACCAAGCCATAACCTTAATCATGTCCCCACCCATAATCATAGTGAGACTAGCATCTACAATCGAAGATGTATCGCTACCTCGATAATCGGATGATACTAAAGGTAATTCGCTATAACCCAAAACGCCTTTTAATTCGTTTTCGGAAGCATTTTTAAAAGCTTGGTTAACTTCTTCAGCAATGGTGGGCTTCTCAACTTGAACTACGAAATCTACCATGGATACATTAGGAGTAGGTACCCGTAATGCTACACCGTTTAATTTACCTTTAAGAGCCGGTAAAACTAAAGCTACAGCTTTTGCCGCACCAGTAGAGGTGGGTACAATGTTGATTGCAGCCGCTCTTGCCCGTCTCACGTCACGGTGAGAAGCGTCAAGTAAGCGCTGGTCGCCAGTATAGCTGTGAGTGGTGGTCATGGTACCTTTGATGATACCAAACTTCTCATCCAAAACTTTAGCTATAGGAGCCAAACAATTAGTGGTACAGCTGGCATTACTAACCACGTCATGCTTACTTGGATCGTAATCTTGGTCATTTACCCCTATAACGTAAGTACCGACATTACCGCCTTTTCCAGGAGCGGTAATTAAAACCTTTTTGGCACCGGCCTTAATATGCTTTTTAGCCCCTTCTTCGGTGGTAAATACTCCTGTTGACTCGATAATCAAGTCAATTTCCCACTCTTTCCAGGGCAAGTTTTCTGGGTTACGGTCGGATACGCATTTTATTGTTTTACCTTCTACTGTAATCGAATTATCATCAGCTGAAATGTCAACATTTTTTAAATTGCCAAGCATGGAGTCATACTTGAGCAAATGAGCATTAGTTCTGGGGTCTGAGGTATCGTTAATAGCAACAAGTTCAAGGTTACTATTTTCTCTTGTCATCAGACAGCGCATAAAGTTACGTCCGATGCGACCGAAACCGTTAATTGCAACTCTAACCACAGGTCTTGCCCTCTGTATTTATCTCTAAACAGTGCTTATTTATGACCCCAATCATATCGCAAAGGGGGGGTATTAATAACTATAGAGTGTTAGATTCCTAAAAAAACTTGATAATTTATCCCGATTAGCTACTTTAAGAGCCGAGATTAGCGATATCGGTTTTCAAACATTTCCTTACCCTAAAGGTTGGTTTTTGCAGTATCAGTTACGAACCATACTTGACTAAAGTCTTTCTAAAGAGGTATGTATTAATTGGCTGAACATGATATTGGACTGATTGCTGGGTTGTTGCTAAACTTGCTTGCAGATTGACTCAGTTTGGGTTATATTCACACCACTTGAGAATCGAGGTGCACTCAACCAATTACAAAATTGTCCCAATATATTGTCTTTAATACGTGCAAAGGTCAGGTGCCGGAAAATATCCAAACCAATAACTCAATGTGACTAGTATTTGCGTACAATTTAAAGCAGTTGTTTGAGGTTTTGGTAGCAGCAGATTTTTGAATTATGGTTGCTATCATTTTGGGATAAAACAAAGCCATTATAATTTTGAGGCTTTCAATTCCAATATCTGTAGCCGAAACGATAATGTTCGCTCAGTTACTGCTTGTCGATCAGTCCATGGCATTTTGAGGATTCAAACTTCATTTTTGATTAGAGTAAAACAAAGCGATTTCGATTACAAATAACTATCTTTTCTGCCAAAAATTCGACAGATGCTATTCATAATTGCCAAGTTTTCTATACTTGTAGAGATGGACTTTATGTAAGCTAAAATCTGATTTCACGACCAAAGTAGTATTATAGACAAAAAATTTCCCAAATTGACAAGCATGTATTTTGATTTACAATCGTTTATTTCCAGATTCTGCTTCTATTCTCTGAAGAAAAGTAATAATAGTTTGGAAAGAGAAAAAAATACCATCCGAGGTTAAAATCTTTCTGAACAAGTAAAATAAGTGCAACAATTTCGATTTTTTAATATGAAATAAAATATACAGGCTTTCTGTCAGTACAAGTAATATTCTTAGTAATGATGCGCGTGTTAAAAGTATTAATGGTGTGGTGTGGTGTCAGAGGAAAAATCAATGATAAATGCAATAGATTTTAGCGGTAGACCATTTCATTTTATTGGTGTGGGCGGTATCGGAATGTCCGCTTTGGCGTATGTACTAGCTCTTAAAGGATTTCCAGTTAGTGGTTCGGATGTTCGTCCAAATCACATTACTCATAAATTGGAATCAATTGGAGTGAATGTTTTTGCTAAACAAGAAGCAGCTAATCTTGATTTTTTTAACGGCGATTCTCTATCGGAAGAATTAAAAGGCGATAGTAAAGCTAAAACACCCCAAGTTGTTTGTTCTACGGCGATTAATGCCTCGAATTTGGAATACAAAGCAGCATTAGAAAATGGTTGTCCAATTTTCCATCGTTCTGATGTATTGGCTGCATTAATATCCCAGTACAGAAGTATTGCTGTAGCGGGAACTCACGGCAAGACTACAACAAGTAGCATGATTGGCTATATGCTACTGTTAACTGGCGTTGATCCAACAATAATTGTTGGTGGCGAAGTCAAAGCTTGGGAAGGCAATGCTCGTTTGGGACAAAGCCCTTATTTAGTAGCTGAAGCTGATGAATCTGATGGTTCTTTGGTTAAACATTCCCCAGAAATTGGCATTATTACCAATATAGAGTTAGATCATCCAGACCACTACGAAACATTAGATGAAGTAGTAGATATCTTTAAGACATTTACCAGCAACTGCAAAACTGTAGTGGCTTGTATTGATTGCGAAACAGTACGCGAGCGCTTTCAACCTCATATCAGTTACAGCCTCTCCCCAGATAGCGGTGCCGATTACTATGCTACAAATATTGACTATCGCGCTGACGGTACCACAGCTTTAGTTTGGGAAAAAGGTATCGCTTTAGGAGTGTTGAACTTAAGTGTATTGGGTCATCACAACTTAAGTAATGCTTTAGCAGCAGTAGCTATAGGTAGAATATTAGGTTTAGAATTTGGCGAAATTGCTAGAAGTTTAGCAACCTTTGAAGGTGCCAGACGACGCTTCGAGTTTCGAGGAGAAGTTGAGGGGATTACTTTTATAGATGATTACGCGCATCATCCGAGCGAACTAAATGCTACTTTAGCTGCTGCAAGATTGCAAGCAAGACCGGAACAAAGAGTAGTTGCGATTTTCCAACCTCACCGTTATAGCCGCACCCAAGCATTTTTGGCTGAATTTGGCACTTCTTTCAGCCATGCCGATTTAGTTGTCCTCACCGATATATATAGTGCCGGAGAACCAAATACTGGTTTAGTTAGTGGCGAAAAATTAGCCGCAGAAGTTGCCAAACATCACTCTAATGTAGTGTATCAGCCAACTTTAACCGACGTTCGCGAGTACCTACTGGAAAACTTGCGTGCGGGAGATTTAGCCCTATTCCTAGGTGCTGGAAACTTAAACCAAACAATTCCCGAAATTATAAACTTTCTTGAGCAACCAGCACAAGCCACATCCTAAGGTCAAAGACTTGCCTATCTGACGGGGTGAACCAGCACCTAGTCGGTGGTAGTTTTTCCCCTTAATGATTTTCCTTGTCGGAAAACTTTTTGATTGCTGAATCCAAAACCGTATGATTACGGTAGTATGACGTTAAAATATATTCAAGACTGGTAAGTATGACCATTTCCCAGGCGGCTGCTAAAGTTTGCAAAGTATCTAATAAGCAACTAAGGAGAAATGAAAGTGGACGGTAAGAAAGAAGGAATCCGCTTAAAGGGTAATGATAGCATTATCAAGTCCGAAGTTTCCTTATCTGCCTATAGTTCCTACAGAGTTGGTGGTCCGGCAGAATTGTTTATTGCTCCCCGTTCATTAGAGTCTTTGCAAGCTAGCGTCGAATATGCCAAAGAACATGAGCTACCAATTACAGTACTTGGTGCTGGTTCCAACTTATTAATTAGCGATCGCGGTATACCAGGTTTGGTTATCGCTACTCGCCATATGCGCCATGCTAATTTTGACTCGGAAACTGGCATGGTAACATTTGCTGCCGGAGAATCAATTCCTGCTTTAGCATGGGCAGCCGCAGAACGTGGTTGGGAAGGCTTTGAATGGGCAGTTGGCATTCCAGGAACCATCGGCGGTGCTGTAGTAATGAATGCTGGAGCTCATCAGGGTTGTATTGCAGATATCTTAGTTAGCGCTGAGGTATTAACTCCCGACGGAACTTTGCAAACTCTGAGTGCGGAGCAGTTAAACTATAGTTACCGTACTTCTGTACTGCAAGGAAGCAATTTAATAGTTACTCAAGCAACTTTGCAACTTCAGCCTGGTGCAGATCCAGCAGAAGTAACGGCAAGAACTAAGCAACACAAAAAACATCGACTGGCTACCCAACCTTATCATTTACCCAGTTGCGGCAGCGTATTCCGCAATCCTAAACCTCATTCTGCAGGTAGGTTAATCGAAGAAGCTGGTCTTAAAGGCTTTCAAATTGGACAAGCACAAGTAGCACAACTCCATGCTAATTTCATTGTGAATTGTGGTGGAGCAAAAGCTAACGATATTTTCAATCTTATTCGTCATGTCCAGAATACAGTGCAAGAACGTTGGTCAATTGGTTTACATCCTGAAGTAAAAATGTTAGGAGAGTTTCAACCTGCTTAGTTAAACGAAACGCTGATGGAGAGTCGGAGGGTTATGGATTTTTGGTTTACGATTAACTCAAAAATCATCAGAAATCTGAGTAGCGTATAACGTACTAAGTCTGTGAGCTTCCCGGCTTCAAGCCGGGAATCTTTGACCAATACCTAATTTTCGATTAATTTCCAATATTTATTAGGGTGCATTCTACCCCTTTTAAATACCTACCCCAAATAAAAAACTATCAAATTACACGACCCATCTATAATTGAATTTGATTTGTTATTGAAAGCACAGGCTAACTTTTTATTATGACAAGTAAAGGACAGGGATTTGGTTTCGGTTTAGGAAAAATGAAAGAACTGGCTGAAGCCTTCAAAAAAGCCCAGCAAGTTCAGGAAGGAGCCAAGCAACTCCAAGAAGAATTGGAGCAAATGGAAATCCAAGGAGAGTCTGGTGGTGGAATGGTGAAGGTGATTTTGAGTGGAAACCAAGAACCCAAACGAGTAGAAATTTCTCCCGATGCCATGAATGAAGGAGCAGAAGTTCTTTCCGATTTGGTTACAGCAGCAATGACAGATGCTTACAATAAATCTACTGCTACCATGCGCGATCGCATGGAAGATTTGACTAGCGGATTGGAACTTCCCGGATTTTAATCAAAGTTTCCCTGTTTGTATCTTGTATGCTAGATACTGCAAAACAAAAGAGCGGGAATACTCATTGGATCATGGCTTATAAATTGCTATTTGTCTGCTTGGGTAACATCTGTCGTTCGCCAACCGCAGAAAATGTCATGAATCACTTGGTAGAAAAAGCTGGTTTGAGCAATTCTATCTACTGTGATTCTGCTGGAACATCAAGTTATCACATCGGTAGTTCGCCCGATTCTCGTATGAGTGCTGCGGCCAATGATCTTTTAGGAATCAAACTTCGCGGTAAAGCACGCCAGTTTGAATCATTCGATTTTGAAAATTTCGATTTGATTTTGGCTATGGATAATCAAAATTATCGCAATATTCTTTCTATGGATTCGGGCGGAAAATATCAACACAAAGTGCGTTTGATGTGTGACTATTGCCGCACTCACTCCCTAAAAGAAGTTCCAGATCCCTATTATGGTGGAAGGGAAGGCTTTAATCAAGTTGTTGATTTGCTTGTTGATGCTTGTGGAGGTCTTTTAGAGGATATTCGCACCACTCAAGTCAATTTGTAGGGATTTATCTGTAGGAATTAAAAATTAATTAATTCTTAATTTAAAGTTAAGAGTTATGAACAATAACTCTTAACTTTTTAGTTTCTATTTTAGCAACAAACCATTGACTTCTTTAGCACGTTCAACTAATGCGTTCCAAATCTTTTGCTGTTGAATGCGTTCTTCTATTTCTCGAAATTCCGACCATACTTGATTAGATTCTTTGCGAAGAAAAATTCGCCATTCTAATTGGACACCTTTAGCCCGAAGAATTCTATCTATAAATTCTTCTAACATAAAATAAGCATCCATAGAAGGTTCATTCATTATTTTATTTAAAGCTATTTCCGACTTATCAACTGCTTCTTGATGTAGTTTTTGTACTGCATTGAGAATTTGTTCTTCAATATTTAATTCCGAAGTATTTTCAACTTCGTTGGGAAGTAACAATAAAGAAAATTGATTAGTATCCGGTTTCAGTTTATCAACATGATTTTCCCTGAGAAGACGAATTATTTTCCCTGCATGAGAAACATCAAATTCATAAAGCTTTTCCAAACCCTGTTTTAAATTACTGGAATTATCAGCAAGAAGATTAGCAAGAATTTTGAGAAAATTAATTTCTTCAGAATCAATAAGTTCTCCCAAATGAGATTTAAGTATTTTGACAACTAAGTATTTGCAATTTTGCAACCTGAACTGCATCGCTTTATCTAAAGATAAGAAATTTCCTAAAAAATTAGTGCGAATTTCATGTAACAATTCATTGTAAGCATTGTTATAAGAGCCAAAAATATGACGGCGTTCCGAAATCTCATCCCAACTTGTAGGAATCCCTGTATCCCTTCGACATTGTTGAATTGCATTTTGAACTTCTTTTTCAAGGTCCGAGTCTAAGCTATACCGATTTTCTTTGAACTCCATTAATAAGTTTTCTAAATCATTGGTCAATTTCCGCCAAAACTTTTCAAAAAGTTGTTCAAATAACAAATCGCCATCACTATACCTTGCTAAAGCAACACTAGCTTTATCTAATTCAACATTGATACTTTGGCAAACTTGATCTATTTTTTTTTGACAACAAAGTCCATATTCCCTTTCAATTGATTCCACATTCTCAACTAAATAATCAAGAATTGGCTCCAAAACTTCAGTAAAAGCCTCTTGAGAATCGGAACAATCAGTAACAATACACTTCGCAACTCGAATTGGTGTTTCTTTTAGTGACCCTTGTAATTTATGACAACGGTAGGCATTATCACCACCTTCTGCACCATGTTTACTGCGGTTGAGAATCATAAAAGAACACTTAGAAAGGAAGAAATCTCCCAAAGCATGGCGAGCAATTTGATAAAGTTTTAAATCAGCTTCTCTCCAAACAGCATTGGCTTCAGGTCTGCGAACAAATAAAATAAAATCAGCTTCTTGAGAGAGAATTTTAATTAATCTTTCAGTTTCGATTAAATTCGTATCTCCCAAACCTGGTAAATCTAATAAGGAAATCTGACCAATATCCTCGTGAGGGAAAGAACAAGATATTTCAACTTGTTTAACTGCTAAATAGTTAACAATTTTATTGCCGTTTTTATCAATAGAATCTTGAGTAACATATTGGGGAATTTCTTCCTCAGTAATTTCTATAGTCGAAGATTCTAGTAAATGGCGATATTTCCCGATATTAGAATAATAATTTTTCCGCAGATGTCCGTATCTAGCTTTGTCAATTTCGCTATCTTTCTTATCTAAAGGTAAACGCGGTGGAGGAGTGCGAGCAAATTCTTCAACAGTTATGGATTTTTTACCCAAACCTAAGGTTTCGTAATAAGGAGTAAGCACTTGCTTTCCAAATTCATGTGGTGAATAAAAATCCACCTTAGCTACAGCTTGTGGCAACCCAGGTTGGTGAACAATTTTACTTAATGTACCCGTACAGTATCCTTTAGCACCATCAGGAATTACTCTGTTACTGACTCCGGTTAAACTTTGCAATAAGCGACTTTTACCTTGTCTAGCATAACCAACAACTGCCATATTTATTGTGTTGCGAGTACAGCGATATCGCAGTTTTTCCAGAAAATATAAAAGATTATCAATCTCATTAATCGCCTCAAATTTAATTTCTCCCAAACAAGAAGCTGATGTAGCGTCAACCCCACGGGCGAGAAACTCAGATTGGTGCTCCTTTAAATTGACTAGTGCTAACTTACAAGCTTCCAGATTAGCTCGTGAGCGTTCTATTTGACTACCAAACCTTTGCCGTTGTTGAATAATTTCATGAATACGTTCAGTTCTATTGGTATCAATCTGGATAGTTTTCATACAATCCAATTTTTGTAATAATATTGCCAGTAGGTATAACTAATAGAGGTGAAAATCCTCTTGTGACCGAAAAAATTTTAAATTTTAGATTTTAGGCTGCCGTGCAAGCCCCAACAATGTTAGTAGATTTTTTCAAAGCTAGCCTCGGTTGATAGATGGTTGTTTTGGCAATATGGCTTTCAAGGCGTTGCTCCCAACCATGTATGAAATTAATTTTTTGGATAACCTAAACCCTTGTCCCAGACGCAAGGGTATCGCGTCTGGGACATTTAAATTCATACCCGAATTCAGCAATGCCGCTTTCAAAATCACTGTAATCAAAAAGTAATGCATAACCATGTTGAAATAAATAAAATCTTTAATCGTCAACTTGATAACAATAGCGATGTAATCTAACAAAAGCAGTAAAACACCCAACTTAATTGCCAAAATTAACCAAAAATATGTCAACCGGAGGTTAGAAGCGGTTATTGTAAAAATCCGGTAATCTAATCCTGATGCTTCGCGATCGGAAAAAACTGCCGTGGTTCCAATTAAAGACAATAATCCTATTTCCATCACACCTTATGTTACTTATGGACTGATTGCCGTTAATGTATTAGCTTTTCTTTATGAATCGAGTTTACCCCCCCAGTATCTAAACGGGTTTTTTCATTTATTTGCTGTAGTACCGCGAGAATTAAGCTACAGTTTCGCGGGAATTCCAGTAAATCAGCCCATTCCCGAATGGTTGACTTTGATTACTTCCCAGTTTTTACACGGTGGTTTGTTACACTTGGGGGGTAATATGTTGTTTCTGTGGATTTTTGGTAACAACATCGAAGACAAATTAGGTTATATTAAATATTTGATATTTTATCTTGCTTGTGGTGTACTAGCATCCTTGACTCAGTGGTATTTTTCTCAAGGTTCCCTAATTCCTTCCTTAGGTGCTAGTGGTGCGATCGCAGGTGTTATGGGAGCATATATCATCCGCTTTCCTAAAGCAGAAGTTATCGGTGTTATACCTCTGGGTATATTTTTCCCTACTTTCCGAGTTCCTGCATACTTCTTTTTAGGATTTTGGTTTATTCAACAAGCTTTCTACGGTATTTCCAGTTTAGGAATGCCAACTAACATCGGTATGGAAAGTGGTGGAATTGCTTATTGGGCGCATGCTGGCGGTTTTGTATTTGGAGCAATTCTAGGTCCTTTATTAGGTTTGTTTAGCGACAAATCTCCCGACAAATCTTGGTAATTATTTTCAAGGGGCATGGGGCGTAAATACTTAGGAGCGTCCCAGGAGGGGGAAGTCAAAAGTATTAAGTTCAGAAATTTCAATTCCCCCTTCCCTATTTCCCCGTTTTCCCATATAAAAATTGCTATATTTAATTAAATTATTTGTAAGGTGAAATCCCCTATACTTAGCAACTGCAAGCCCTACAGGTTATAGTGCAGTTATTAATCACAACAAAAAATACCAGTGTTCCCCCTATACGACGAAAACCCGACGCGAATCACACCTTATGTTACCTACGGTTTGATTGGCATTAATGTTTTAGTTTTTCTTCACCAATTATCTTTGTCACCTGCACAAATAGACCAGTTTTTCCAATTGTATGCAGTAGTACCACGACAATTAAGTATTAGTTTTGCTGGTGGAATAGTCGGACAGCCAGTACCAGAATGGGTTACTTTATTTACGTCACAATTCTTACACGGCAGTTGGTTGCACCTGATTTCTAATATGGTGTATCTCTGGGTTTTTGGCAACAACGTTGAAGACCGTTTGGGTCATTTTAAATACATAGTATTCTACTTAGCTTGCGGCGCTTTAGCAGCTTTATGTCAGTGGTTTATTGGAATGGATTCAGCCATTCCTTCATTGGGTGCTTCTGGTGCGATTTCTGGAATCCTAGGTGCATATCTGATCCGCTTTCCTCAAGCTAGAGTTCAAACCCTTATTTTTCTAGGTATTTTTATCACTTTACTTAAAGTTCCAGCATGGGTACTAATAGGGATTTACGCTGTCCAGAATGTCGTATTAGGTCTTGCTGACTTACAGAGAGCCGCTAATATGGTTATGGAAACTGGGGGAGTCGCATATTGGGCGCACATCGGCGGGTTTGTATTTGGATTAATTTTAGGTCCTTTGCTTGGTTTATTCGACGAGGATAATTGAATCTTTTTCAATTCAATTCCTATGTACTCCTGTTGAATATTCTTCTGGATTCAAAATTTCTGAATCTTCTTCTTCAATAGGTGGAATTACGTCTTCAAAGGTGATATTTATATCAGCACCGTTGATCACTGCTCCCAATAAACCCATATCAGATTCGACTAATTCATCAACGGCTTCACCTAATATATTTTCTTGGGTGTAATTTGGTCGAGTTACCATAACCATACCGTCGCTATAAGGATGAATTAGTAAAGCATCGTTTGATAAACCCAAGGGATTTGTATCTAAGATTACTAGATCGAAGCGTTCCCTAGCATCTTCCATTAACCGCCTTAATTCACTTGATTCAAGTACTGCGGCTGATTGACGTAAAGGACCAGGACTAGGTACTATGTATAAATTTTCTACATCTGGAACAAGGCGGATACATTCGCTGTTAGCATAATAGCGCAAAGGTTCAAGGCTTGCATCAGGGTCGGCATTTACCTTTAAAGATTTACAACGAGATGGCGATCGCAAATCTGTTTCGATAATAATGGTTCTTTTACCAGCGCGGGCCGAGGCTATGCCCAAGTTATAAGCGCTTGTGGTTTTACCTTCTGAACTACCAGTACTAGTAATCAATATTACTTTTGCTTTTTTACCGCCAATGCGACGTAGGTTAGAACGGAATTTTTCTAAAAACTCCATGTAGGGAGAATCGGCAGAAAGTACTACTGGAATAAGATATGAGTCGGTATCATCAACGGGCATTATAGGCAATTCTGAAAGTACCAAAACTTCTCGCTGCTTGAGACTGTTGCGAATATCTTCTTTTGTTTTGAAAGTACCTTCGAGAGAACCTAACAAGAAAATTACGCCACCACCAATTAATATCCCCAGGAAACCGCCTATACCTAGAGTTATAGGTATACTTTGAGCAGTTGATTTTTGCTGTTTAACTTCTGGTACTTGAGTAATAGCCAAAGTACTTACAGTTTCTGCTTCTGCGGTTTTGGCATCAGCTAATTTTGCTTGCATCTGATCGTAAACAGCTTTTTTTAAGCCTACCTGTTGTAGTAAGCGCGATCGCTCTAGTTGCTTGTTGGGTATTAATGCGTAATCTCGCTGTAATCTGCCTTGCTCTTGTACCAAATCAATCAATTGTCTTTGTAAAGTTTCTCGTTGAGTTTGCAAAGTTACCAATTGATTTGCTAGCTGCTGTCGTGCTGGATCGAGATTACTTTGGGCACGCACACCGGAAACATTGGGAAGAGGGGCTGTGGTACCAACTCCACCGACTACTTCACTGGCACGTTCTTGCAGCAGTCTTTCGTAAGCATTTTTTTGACGCTGCAATTGAATCATGGTTGGATGAGTAGGACGCAAGTCTTTTCTGAGAATCTCTATCTGGGATTCTACTTGATAAATTTGATTGCGTAAATTAGCAATAATCGGATCGGCGCTCAAAGCAGAAGAAGTATATGCTTGTTGAGGGTTTAACCCTAACCTTTCTTGTAAACTACGAATCTGGGCATCAATACCAGAAATGGTCAGTTTGATTTGCCTTTGTTGATTTTGGCTATTGGTAATTGCACCGAGCAAACTACCATTTTCGGCAGCTAGAATTGCCGGGCGCTCTATTCTATCGTATTTTTCGAGCTTCTGTTCAGCCTCTTGTAATTCTTTACTAACTTTTGGCAATCTTTCTTCTATTTTTTCAATAATTGCTTTTAATCGCCCAGTATTTATATCGGCGCTTAATTGTACCATGGCTTGCATTAAGGCAAACACAGTTTGTTGCGCTCTTTTACCATCCGTATCTAGGTACTGAATAATAATAGGACCACTTACCTGGCCATTTTCATCAATTGATGGTACATTAACACCAACATTTTGACCAATCTTTTTCGGTTTTACATTAACTTTTTCTGCTACAGCTTCAATTACTTTGTCTTGTAATAAAACCTCTTTCGATAATGCCAAACCTTTTTGCTGAATTTCACTACCAGTTGCCGAAAAACTAACTGGCGGACTAGTGTAAGCTAAGGCACCAATGGCAGTAAATTTGGGTGGTGGTTCTGGTTGTACAGCCAATATAGTCGATCCCGCAACAACTAAACCAAAACTGGCTAAACCAATCCATTTGTACTTATCGAAAGCAATTAGATAGCGTTTAACAATTGGTGGAGTCATGGCAAAGGTCGATACAAATAGAATTGGCGACTAAGGCGAGCTATGGCACTTACAAGTAATGAACGAAGGCAGAAGCCAGAGGGCAGAGGGCAGAAGGAACCCAACCAATTGTAGGTACCGCGTGTACGGTAGTTTTTTACACCCTTACTTCTTTCGGTCACTGATAAAATCCCCAGCCCTAGGGGTTTGACAAAGGGCAACTGCCAGAAAATCCTAGGTTTTACCAACATATATGTAACCAGGGTGGGCATTTTATTTTTTGGATCTCCCTATATTAATTGATTTAAATTGATACAGCATTTTGCAAGTTCCAGGAGGTACAAAAAAATTTTCTAAAACTCTTGTGGTACCGGCATTCGGAGCCAAAATAACCTGTATCTAAAAACTGAAGGTTTCAAAAAAGTTAACAAAAGACTGAATATCAAAGAATGGTCTAGTAACATTTGAAAGAACGTTGGTAATTTTACCAATCAGATTTCGACCGACAACAATTACATCATTGTCTTGTAATGGCACGTTTTGGGAGGCATCTCCTCTAAATGCCTTTTTAGCATTAAGTTTCTGGGTAACCGCTTTACCTTGTTCGGGATCAAACCTTACTAAGGCAATGTCGTTTATATCGGAGTTAGGAATGCTTACACTTCCCAAAGCATCAATAAAATTACTGCCATTAGGTAAATTTTGGGTAATTATTCCTCCAGTGGCGTAATTTAATACACGAATTCTAATTACAGGCTGTGCTAAAGAAGAACGGGCAACTACATTACGGTCATAACCGTCATCCATGCCAATTTCTCGGCGGGGAATAATTATTGAATCCCCATCTTGCAACCGTAATGAGGTGAAGGTGCCCCCATTTAACAAGGGAGTGTACAAGTCTATATTTTGCGAGATTACTGAACCATCTATGAGCTTGCGACGTACTTGGACTTGACGCAAATCCGCCGTCTGTGTTGAACCTCCAGCTATCCGCAGAACATCAAGAATGCGAGCTGTTTGGGAAGCAAGAGGATAAACTCCCGGTCTAGTTATTTCTCCAGCAATATTTACTTGAACCGGTCGTGCTGAGAACAAGGAAATTGTCACAACTGGATCTACTTGAATGCGCTCTAAACCCAAACGAATTTTTTCTTGTGCTTCTTCTAAAGTTAAACCTTTGACGGAAACTTTTCCCAGTCGCGGTACTGTTATGTTCCCTTCTATATCTACTTGTGACTGAAAATTTAGAGGAGGACGTTGAGCGGCTAATGCTAAAGTAACGCTGGGTTCTACTACAAAACGATTCAAGCCAGCACGAATTTTTGCTTGTGCTTCTTCTAAAGTCAAACCTTGTAGGGATACTGTTCCTACTAAAGGAACTACAACATTACCCTCTCGATTAATGGTTGCTTGGAAGCTCAAATCAGGAAACCGCTGGACGATCGCAGTTATTCCATCTCCTACTCCCAAACGATAACGACCTTGAGGTGCTTCCACAAATATTCCGATAACATCACCCGTTCCTAAAAAATATCTAGTAAATTGAGGTGAAATCTCTTCATCGTCATTTAAAGGAGATGGAGCTAAAAACTCTGAGTCGGGTGGAGGCGCAGGCAGGGATTCTATAGGTTTTTTTTGTTCAACTAGTTGTTCTTGGGGTATTTGAGCAAAAATAGGTTGGGAAGCTGTTGCAATAAAAACAGTTATTTGAAGGCTTGCAACACAAAAGCTGTTAAATGCACGCATAGGTTGTAATCGATTTCTAAACATTTGTGCAAAAAAGCTGATTGGTGAAATAAAAATAACAGAACGCTTATTTCAAAAATTCAAATAAAAATTAAATTACTTAAAATATCAATAAATATCAATTTTATATTGTTTGATATATTTTTTTATGTATTTTTTTATGTATTTTTTGATATATTTTTTTCTACACGAAATCTAATCCTAATCGGGAAAATACTGTTAATTGTCTAAATAAACTGGCATGAAAACAAAAAATAACTAAATTCCTAATCTAAATTCCTATGAATAATTAAAATTAAATAATCTACTTTGTACAGTCTGACCAATAGACTTAACTTGTTGCCAAGTTTTTTCTACCTGCCCCAAAGGCTCCATAGGAATAAGTAAACTCACAGCAACCCACGGCACCCGTTGTTTGTGCCACTGTGCTAACAGATCAGCCCAGAACCAATTTAAAGGGGAAAAATGTCCAACCCTAGGCATGGCGTACCATTGTAAAACAGCGAAAGTTTGATTTTTGCTAGATGCACGGAAAAATCTCGCTTCTACCTTTGTTTCCTCTTGAATTTGTGGCTGTTTAACAGTAAATTGGGCTTGCCGATATTGAGCAATCTGCCACTCTCCCCATTGCATTCTTCCCCAACTATTAATTTCCGTCCATTCAACTTGGGGTTGATCTTTGGGACCATTTTGAGGTAGCAACAACAATATAGCCGTTTGCTTAGAATCCTCTTTTTCCATAACTTGCAAAGACCATTTACCAGAACCTAATTTTTGTTCCTGCTGTTGAGTAATTTTCCAACCAGGTAATATTAAACCTGTTTTACGCAACTGCTTCAACTCCTTAAGGTTGGTAATCGGCGGTGGTTGTTTCCATTGCCAATTACCTTTTAGGTACCCCGGCAGCGCCCCTATCGCCAGTAGCACCAGCAATAAAAAAAGCGTTGCTATTTGTAAAAACTGACGTTCCTTGAAAAATCGGGAAAGGGAAATCATTAGTGAAGTATTGACTACAAAAGACAAAATTGTACTTTTTATATTGCCATCTTGAGTTCGGTAATTTCAACAGTGATTTAATTCATTTGTAGTATTTTAAACCGTATTATTACTGATTTTCAGCTTCTGGATTGATTTCCGAATTTTCTGAAAAATAGCTATTAATCCAGTTAATCACTGGTATTAATACTAGTAGCATACAAGCGGAATAGAGGTCTCCACCCCAACTATCGTGTAACCAATGGAAGGCACCATCTTGTCCGCTACCATGAAAAAAGCTCAAGAAAGTATTACGAATTATATTAGCGATAACGCTGATAATTACTGCTGTTGATAAAAACCAAATGCTTTTACGTCGAGAAGATAAAGTATCGGTCCAATAAAGCAGTATTAAACCAACATACAGAGTCGTAAATAACATTTTTAAGCCTGCACAATAAGGCGCAACTTCTACAATACGATCGTTAACATATATGTTAATTCCAACTACATTTACGGGCATTCCAAACTGATTGAGAATAAAGCCAGCAGTTCCAGCAATAAAGCTTTGCAAGGGCAAAGTCAGAGGTGCAATTAAGTACGGAACTGAATTAGGAGTTGCCAATAAAACTAATAGCAAAGGGAAACTCTGTAATTTAAAACCTTCAACTCCTTTTAACCACAAGCATAATCCAGTTAATATCACGGGCAAAGAAAGATTCACCCATTCACCAACTCCGCTCAGATAACAAACTCCTCCAATTGCTAACAATATAGCACCTAACATATGAGGTTTATTTGGTAATCTTAGCCATTGTTTACGATTCATCCAAACTAAATAAGCGGCAAATGGAAATCCGATAATGCCATGACTAAAATATTCGTGTTCGACACTAATATTTTTATTTATCCACCCGTCGTACCAAAAATGTATTAAAGGAGCATATAAAAGTACTAATATACCTAATATCGCAAAATTAAATAATTGTGGTGGAATGGAATATCTTGCTTGATGTTGAGTTATCATAATTTGAATTTTGAATTTTGAATTTTGAATTTTGAATTTTCGATTTTGGACTTTGGATTTTAGATTGAATTCACGAATAAATTTACAAGATTAAAGATTGAAGATTAAAGATTTTAGTATCCCGCAATCAACGGCGAATGAAAATTAGTAAAAATTTCTATAAGTCAAAAACTGCCTTCCATGAAGCCGAAATATTATTAGGTACAATCTAAAATCTAAGAGGATGTAGTTGCGGTTAAGGCGGTTAAAACTGCTACTACACAAGCAAAGTCCACCTGCGTGGACTAATAAATTTTAAACCCATGTTAGGGAAGCCTGTCCGATAGGACATAGATGGGTTTTGCTTGTGTAGCCGCACCTATCGATCGCTATGTAAAGTAATCCTCTAAAATCTCAAATCTCAAATTAATTATTACTAACAACTAATCGATGACAATATCGGCTCTTAAATATAGAGCAATTTTTCTTGTTTTTCGCTAACTATTGATGCAATAACTGCTACCACATCTTTTACTTGGCTACTAGTTAAGCCGGGATACATTGGTAAGGATAATATCTGTTTGGCTAACTTTTCAGAATGAGGAAAGTCTCCCATTTGATAGCCTAAATCGCTAAAAGCAGGCTGGAGATGGCAGGGAATCGGATAGTGAATTCCAGTTTGAATTCCCACATTGGCAAGTTTCTCTTGAATTTCTTCTCTTTGTAAAGTAGATTGTGGGTCTACTTTGATTACATAAAGGTGATAAACGTGTCCATCACCGCTTTGATTTTCTATAGGAGTAATTCCCAAAGATTTCAAAGGCGCTAATTCGTTATCGTACTGCTGGGCTATTTTCAGACGATTGCCATTCCAACCTTGTAAATAGGGTAACTTTTGATGCAATACTGCCGCTTGTAAAGTATCTAAACGGCTATTTGTACCGGATTCTATGTGAAAATATTTTTTGGATGCACCATAATTCCGCAACCGCAACATTTTTTGGGCTACTTCTTTATCTTTTGTAACTAATATTCCACCATCACCAAATGCACCCAGGTTCTTACTAGGATAAAAACTATAAGCTGCTGCTGTTCCTAATGAACCTGCTTGATATCCATCTCTTTTAGCTAAATGTGCCTGTGCTGCATCTTCAAAAATGAGTAGATTATGTGTTTCGGCTAAATCTAATAGTTGTTTAGGAGGCACCATTTGACCGTACAGATGTACGGGAACAATTGCTTTAGTTTTTGATGTAATCGCATTTTTTGCTGCGGCTAAATCTATTAAAGCAGTGTTTGGGTCGCAATCGACTAAAACGGGTTTTGCACCAGCACGCAAGACTCCAATTAAAGTTGCTACAAATGTATTTGCAGGTAAAATAACTTCATCTGGAGCACCTATGTTACAAGCTTGTAAGCCAAGGGCGATCGCATCGGTTCCACAAGCAACTCCAATTCCATATTCTGCACCGCAATGCAAGGCAAATGCTGCTTCAAAATCACTCACTGCTTTTCCTAAAATAAAATCTCCCCGTTCTAATACATCTTCTATGGCTTGCTGTATTTCTTGTTGAATTGATTGATGCTGCAATTTTAGGTCTACAAAGGGTATTTTCACACTTACATTACTCATATTATCCGCAGCCTCTTTAAATAAATATCAAAACTTTTTTTACAACTGTCTTTTCTATTTATGACTAAATACTGAGAAATCAGCAAATAAAAAATATGAAGCTTTTGTAAATTTTATATAAAATTAATTATATCTGAAGCAGAATTCAATATCGGATTAATGTTTTGCCATTTTTTATCTATTTTTGTCTTTTTTTTATGACAATAATCAAGATTGTTTTACCGACTGTTAATTCATCGATAATGATATTTTTTCATGTTTTATATAATCAATATTTCCATAAAGCAAAATATAAATATATTTCAATTGGATTACAATAGTTTATTTTAATAATCTACATAATATAAAACCATGATAGTAATCATATTTTTTTATAAGTTGTTTAATAAATAAAAATACTTGATTATTTTCATAGATAAAGATTTGAATTAGCTAGAATTATAATTGTTTTTATGATGTTTGGTATCGAATGATTATGAATATTTTGTTTAACCTAATGGCAACAGTGTATTTACGAAAAAAAAATAGCAATAACAAAAAAATCAGTAGACCCACGGTAATTATTTGATATGCAAATAAATAATCTTCTATCCTTTATTTGATTATAATTATTTTACCCAGATAGAATTGAAAACGAACGTAATTTTATCTATATAACTCTATAAACAGTAAATGTTCTATAGATATAACTAGTACACATTTAGAGTATGAACAAAGTAGCCGGGAAACTAGTCTGTGCAGATGCTAATAAGTAGTATACATTTCCCGCTTGGAAAAAAAATTTTTATTACTTGTTTGTCTGAGGTGAATTTGGGGAATGCTTAAGAATAGTAAAGACTTAGAAACAACGGTTGGATGAAATACAGTTTCCAAGAAAAATTAAGGTAGCGGTGGTAATGGTAGAGCCTGAAAACAAAATGTTTGGTCCAAAAGATGGTTGGGCAACTCCTGAAAACCAGGAACAACAACGCCTTCAAGCTTTATTGAAGCTAGGTTTGCGGCAGCCAGAAACAATCCCGGTTTTTGAAGAAGCCACTCAAACTGCTGCCCACTTTCTCGAAGCACCTATTTCGATTCTGGGGTTTATAGATAACGAGCGCCACTGGTTCAAGTCAGCAGTGGGTTTGTCTCGATTAGGACTAATGAATCAGCTAGCACAAACTCGTCAACTTTCACGCCAAGAATCTTTCTGTTCCCAGGTAATAGAAAGTTTGCAGATGGTAGTGATTAATGATACTAGCAAACTGGATAACCCGGAACTTGTCGCTAGTAAGCTAGTGCAAGATTATGGGATTCGTGCTTATTTAGGGGTGCCACTGATTGATGCAGAAGGGCATTGTTTGGGCGCATTAGCTGTAATGGATTTAATACCGCGTAATTTTACAACTCGGGATATTGAATTTTTACAAATTATTGCTCGTTGGAGCATGAGTGAATTTGAGCGCAATCGATTACTGCAATCGCCTCCAATCAAACATACTTCTTCTAACAAAATTCACAATTTGGAAGAGCCTAATAGCTCGGAAATTAAAATCAGTGCGCCAAGTTTTCAAGACTCAGTTTTTACCAGTCAATTAAAATTGCACTTATTAGGGCAGTTAACTGAGGAATTACGGACTCCCTTAACATCAGTGTTGGGTATGGCTAGTGTTTTGGGACGGGAAATTTATGGCCCTTTGACAAGTAAGCAAAGAGAATATCTAGAGATTATTCAGCATAGCGGTAGATATTTACTTTCCTTAGTCAATGAGATTTCTGAGTTGGGAGCAATCGATGATACAAATACTGAACTAAATCTGGCTCCCGTGGATATTGAAATGCTTTGCCAGCAAGCTATAAATACTTTAGAAGAAGCAGCAGCCCGTCGCGAGCAAGATATTCGTCTATCCATAGAACCTGGACGAAATCGTATTTTGCCCTTAGATAAAGATAAAGTGCGACAAATTTTGTATCACCTAATTTTTAGCGTGATTCAAATTTCTGCCACAGGTAGTGTCGTTCGGATTCATGTTTCTTATAAGGAAAATATGCTTAACCTTACGGTTTGGGTTTCTCATCCTTGGTTGGGAGAAGGCATAACCGAAGTAGATCCCTATTTCCGCCTTTCTCAGATATCTTCTATGGAACTCGTATCCGATATAACTTCAGCTTTGAATACTTATCAAGAAAGCCGAAAAACACTAACTAGTTTAGCTTCGGAGAATATGTCTTTCCCTGAAACTACTGTTAATTCATCCGAAGTTGAAGGTAAACAACAATCCGGTGGTGTATCTCGCGAAACCTTGGGTTTATTGCTTAGTTGTCAATTAGCTGAGTTACATGGAGGAGACATCGCTATTCAAGGTTCACCAGAGTCAGGATACCGTTACGTGCTTTGTTTGCCCCTAGAACTGGGTAATACTGAAACAGTGGCAGATGTATAATCCTACATATTGCATCATCTATAATAGCGACGACAATCATGCTTTCCCAACAATCGGGCTATTAGCATCGACGAAAAATTTTCGGATTATAGGTAATTTGTAATGAGTGATGGGTAAGCGGTAATAGTTAAATACCCCCACTATTACCCCCGACTCTTGCACGAGGAAACTTGTTTAACAATTTTCTAAAATGCAATCTACATTGTTATCTTTTTTGGACTAACCACATTATTATTAGTCCAGGTTTTTCGCTCGATGCTAATTGACTAGGATTTTCCTTGTATGGATTTCTTTTGGCAACAATTCACTTTATCATCCCTTCCCCTGAAGCAATATATTACCACAAGCTATGTTCACCGTTTTGTTGTGGGGCTTTTGAGCTACTGGCGGCAGACTAGTATTTTACTTCAGTGGGGCGATGCGATCGCAGTTGTACTATTAAGTCTTGTATATATTCTGGCTCCTTTTGTTTCTAATGCGTTAGTTGGTTTACTACTTATAGCCTGTGTCGGATTTTGGCTGCTGCTAACTTTAGCTGATGAACCAGCACATAACAATGCTACGGGAGTTACACCAATACATTTACTTGTTTTCCTCTACTGGGGAATAGCAACTGTAGCAACATCATTATCACCAGTCAAAAAAGCAGCATTTGCAGGTTGGACTAAGCTAACTTTATATTTACTGCTGTTCGCTCTTTGTGCTAGATTACTCAAGTCTACTCGAATTCGTTCTTGGTTAATTGCCGTTTACCTACATGTATCTTTAATTGTTAGCGTCTACGGATTACGACAATGGTTTTTTGGAGCTAAAGCCCTAGCAACTTGGGTAGATCCAGAATCACCTTTATCCAAAACAACAAGGGTATATAGCTATTTAGGTAATCCCAATTTACTTGCTGGTTATCTTCTCCCCGCCGTAATTTTGAGTTTTATCGCCATTTTCGCATGGCGTAGCGGGCTTACTAAAGCACTAGCACTTACCATGTTTATTGTCAATAGTGCTTGTTTAGTTCTTACTTTTAGTCGTGGTGGTTGGATTGGTTTAGTAGTATCATTTTTAGTATTACTAGTACTACTACTGTATTGGTGGAGTATTGATATGCCTCCCTTTTGGCGTACTTGGTCACTGCCAATTCTTTTAGGGAGTTTAGCAATTGTATTTGTTTTAGCAGTATTATTTGTGGAACCCGTGCGGGAAAGGGTTTTAAGTATTTTCGCTGGTAGAGGTGATAGCAGTAATAACTTCCGAATCAATGTTTGGATAGCTGTTATCGAAATGATTAAAGACCGTCCGGTTATTGGTATTGGTCCGGGTAATAGCGCATTTAATAAAGTTTACCCACTCTATCAACTTCCTAAGTATACAGCTTTAAGTGCTTATTCGGTTTTTCTAGAAATCGCCGTTGAAACTGGTTTAATTGGTTTTGTGTCTTTTCTATGGCTACTAATTGTCACATTTAATTCTGGCTTGCTACAGTTACGACGTTTGAGAGAGCAACGGAATATAGAAGGATTGTGGTTAATTGCAGGAATTGCGGCTTTAACGGCTATGCTTGGTCATGGTTTGGTGGATACTGTATGGTATCGTCCCCAAATAAATACTCTATGGTGGTTAATGGTTGGTTTGGTTGCTAGTTATTGGAAACCATTACCTAAAAATCAAACAAATCCGATTCATTCATCCCCTCCTCAAGCAACTGTAAGTTAACAAGATTTCTTTAAACAATAGATAGGCAACAATATATGTAAAACCGAGAGACGTAAAATTTTACGTCTCTACATAATTAAATTACTAGTCTACCAAATTATGTTCCATTGCAAAACGTACTAGTTCGGCTCGGTTACTGGTATTTGTTTTTCTCAATAAACTACTAACGTATTTTTCCACAGTTCGTGGACTTAAATGTAGGCGATCGCCAATTTCAGCATTGGAAAGTCCATGAGTTAAAAGTTCTAGAACTTCATGTTCTCTAGTCGTCAAAGATTCATATAATTTAGTTATTTTATCATCAGATAAATCTGTTTCATCGTGAGAATCACTTTTTTTGAGATTTTCTTGTAACGATAATTGATATTCAGATTGAATAATTCTACTTCGTTCCAAAAGGTTGCCGATCGCAGCTGCTAATTCTTCAAGTTCAAAAGGTTTGGGTAAATACAAATCGCAGCCTGATTGATAACCTAAAATTCTTTCTTGTGTTTGGGTTCTCGCTGTTAACAAAATGACGGGCAGCAGGCGAAACTTGGGTTTCTGACGCACGCGACGCACGAGTTCGTATCCATTCATCTGTGGCATAATAATATCGGTAACAATTAGGTCGGGATGGTGTTTTTTCACCATAAGCAAACCTTCTTGACCATCGTTAGCTGTGAGTACTTTGTAGCCAGATAGTTCTAAATAATCGCTGATGGACAGTCGAGTACCTAAATCATCATCCACTACAAGAATTTTAAAGGGCATAGACGTTACACCCCATAAGCATTGTTTAACTTCAGCTCTTTATTTATAGGAGTACTATCGATAAACGTTACCTCCGTAAACAGTACTCTTATGTTTCATACTATGACAGCATTACCTTACGGTAACTCCCTCAAGACTGAATTTATAAAAAAATATTAAATCAACGGTATGAAATTTTTGTGAAAAAATATTAAGAATGTTGAATATTGTTGAATTAAAATACCCTTACCAATAAATAAATAAAGTACTGTATTCAATTTTTCCATTAAAATCTTTTGTTTTTATTTAACCACGATCGATCTGATAATAAAAGTGTCAAAATCTATCCAAACTATAAAAATAGTTGGCTATTGAGTATTTATGCTTATTTTGATTTTATGGGTATTTTATGGGTTTAACATTCTTATGTGGCGGACTTAATACTAAACTATATCAGTAATAGCGCCAAGATGAATGAATTTTGCAATACTTGTATTTTCACTAATTTTAGTCACAAGATATGAAAAATTAATTACAAATTATCGTTATTTTGCAGTTGTATGTTAGTAAGATTTTGAGTTTTAGAGTTTGAATTTTAGATTTTGAGGACAGATTTGTTGAAGGTGAACACCCACGCCCACTACTAGCTGTGGAGTATTTTAGATTTTCCCCTAGGTTACCAAGATTAAAACATCTACACAAAAAAACATATTACCCCAAAGTTAATCCAGGCAAGATAATCGCTCCTCATTGCTTCAAGCAACAAACATCGATCGGCAGTTTTTAAGAGCTTTTTGGCCTAACCTGATATTTATATCGCCTCTTTTAAAGAAATTGAGAAAGGTTACGATTCATGGCTTATTCCTGGTTTAAAGCATTTCACATTGTTGGTTTTGTTGTTTGGTTTGCTGGGTTGTTTTACCTAGTACGTTTGTTTATCTATCATGTAGAAGCCGAGCAAGAATCTGAACCCGCACGCACAATACTGAAAAATCAGTATGAAATTATGGAAAAACGCCTCTACAGCATTATTACCACACCAGGAATGGTGGTAACGGTCTTAATGGCGATTGGTTTGTTATCAACGGAACCGTTCCTTTTAAAACAGCCTTGGTTGCACGTCAAACTTGGTTTTGTGGTACTATTGATTGGCTATCATCATTACTGCAAGCGTTTAATGAAGCAGTTAGCAGCAGGTGAGTGTAAATGGGGTAGTCAGCAGTTACGCGGTCTGAATGAAGCACCCACGGTAATGTTGATAGTTATTGTGATGTTAGCGGTGTTCAAGAATAGTCTTCCTACTGATATTACGGCTTGGGGTATTTTTGGTTTAATTATTGCTATGGTCGCTACTATTCAGCTTTACGCTAAAAAACGTCGTCAAGATAAAGAAAAGTTGTCAGCAGAAATTTCTCAAGTTCCACAGTCCTAAGGTTAAAGGTCTGCATATCAAAGGTTACCATGGTTCCTATGGTAATGCTTTATCCTAGACTGCTTTGATGTTAAATGAAATAACCCTGGAACTAGAAAACGTTTTTGGAGACGTAGCAGTGCTACGTCTCGACATTAGTTGTGGGTATTATGTTAATTACGAGGTTTTGAGGGCATTGTAATTCATTCCGGTTAAATTGTTGCATGGGAACAAGGGTAACATAAATTACGTTTAAATTAAGTGAAAACCCTGCCGCAAAAGCATTAATACGCTTGTTGGTTGTAGAGCAGATAGACTTTGGGCAGGGAATACCAGAGGCGATAAGCTGCTCACCCATGGGCGAAGCGATTGCCATTTGTTCAACGATGTTTAATAATTGTCGTTCCTGTTCATTAGCAGTTTCAGCAAGTAGTAACCTTCCACCCAATTCTTCGGCAATAAAAATTTGTTTATGGATAATCAAACATTATTTAAAAACCGAGTTGCTGTACTTGCTACCATGCATAAAAAAGAGAGAGTTATCGCTCCACTTTTAGAGAGAGAATTAGGTATTAAGGTAACAGTACCGCAAGATTTCAATACTGACAGATTTGGTTCTTTTACAAGAGAAATAGAGCGCTGCGGCAGTCAAATAGAAGCAGCAAGATTGAAAGCACAAAAAGCACTTTTATTAACTGGTGCAAGTTTAGGAATTGCTAGCGAAGGAAGTTTTGCTCCTCACCCTTCTTTACCTTATATTTCCTACAATAGAGAAATTGTCATTTTTATAGATAGAGAAAATAATTTAGAAATTTTTGGAGAAGAATTATCAACAGATACGAATCATAATCATATAAAAGTTACCGATGTAAAACAAGCTTTTGATTTTGCCAAAAAAGTTGGCTTTCCCGAACATGGTTTGGTTGTAATGTTGAATAATTATCCAAAACATGAAGATGAAATAATTAAAGGGATTACAACAGAAGAAGAATTGGCCCAAGCACTAAATTATAGTTTGACAAAATCATTAAATGGTAGCGTACATCTGGAAACTGATATGCGGGCAATGTATAATCCAACCCGAATGAAAAATATAGAAAAAGCAACTTGTAAGCTTATAGAAAAAATTAACAGCCTTTGTCCAAAATGTTCCACACCTGGTTTTGCGATTATTCAAAGAATCCAAGGATTACCTTGTGAATGGTGTAGTACTCCAACTACCTTGACTAGGGTTGCGATTTACAAATGTCAAAAATGTGGTTTCAGGAAAGAAAAATTATTCCCCGACGGTAAACAGTTTGCTAACCCGGCTCAATGTATGTATTGCAATCCTTAATATCCCTATGGGAAAGTTGACACTATATACATAGAAAAATCTTATTAATGTGGTAATATTTATAGCCATTGATAATAAAAAGCTCTCCTTCCTCAAATAGGTAGGAGAGCTTTAATTATGGTGTGAGGACTGTTGTTGTTTGCTGTCTATAATCAACTATACTTATTAAACATGAAGTATATGTTACTCAAATATGAAAATTATATGTGGATTAAATCAAATTTAGGAAGTAAGCAAATTTAAAGCATTTTTTCCAGAAATTGTTTAGCGCGATCGCACTTTGGATTGGTGAAAAAGTCTTTGGGTGTAGTATCCTCTGCTAAGCATCCTTTATCGAGAAACATAATCCGACTGGCTACTTCTCTGGCAAAACCCATTTCATGAGTAACTATGGCCATGGTGATTCCGGTATTTGCCAAATTTCTCATTACTTCGAGTACATCTTTCACCATTTCTGGATCTAAAGCGGAAGTGGGTTCATCAAATAAAATCATTTCGGGTTCCATTGCTAAAGCACGGGCTATGGCGACTCGCTGTTTTTGTCCCCCTGAGAGTCTTGCAGGATAAACATCTGCTTTTTCTGCTAAACCAACTTTTTCAAGTAATTCTAAACCCTTAATTTGGGCTTGTTTCTTATTTAAACTCTTCACCTTTATAGGAGCATAAGTAACATTTTCTAGCACCGTCATATGAGGAAATAAATTAAAATGTTGAAACACCATTACCAAATGCTGACGAATTTTAGCGATATTAATTTTAGGAAGAGTAATTTCATGATTATTAAAATAAATTTTACCTTTAGTCGGTTTTTCTAGTAAGTTTAGGCATCGTAAAAATGTAGATTTTCCCGAACCAGATGGCCCTAAAATAGCAACTACTTCTCCTCGATTAATCTCTGTAGAAATATCTTTTAATACTTCTAGGTTACTAAATGATTTACATAATAATTCTGTACGAATGATTGCTTTATTCATATTAGTTGTTGTTTGTTAGTTGTTAGTTGTTAGTTGTTAAATATTACTTCTTACTTCTTACTTCTTATTTATCACTTCTTCTTAATCTTCTTTCCAAAGCAGCAGCAGCAAAAGATAAACCCATTACCAAAACATAATAAATTAAACCAGCAAATAACAAAGGTTCAAAGTAAATATATTTATTTGCACCAACAATTTGGGCACTACGTAAAATTTCAACAACACCAATAGTTGCCACTAAAGAAGAATCTTTTAATAATCCGATAGTTTCATTTACCAATGCAGGTAAAATATTCTTTAAAGCTTGGGGTAATATGATATCCCACATCATCATTCTATAAGTCACACCCATAGACATTGCTGCTTCAAATTGTCCTTTATCTACAGCTTGAATTCCACCACGAATAGTTTCCGACATATAAGCACCCGAGTTTAAGGTAAAAGTAAGTATGCCTGCTTGTAAAGCCGAAATATTGTACCCTGTTAACTGAGGCGTAGCGAAATAAACTAAAGATAACTGTAAAAGTAATGGCGTACCTCGGAAAATAGAAGTATAGGCATTTGCAAACCAACCAAGGGGTTTTATTCCAGAAATCTTGAAAAATGACAGTACAGTTCCCCAAAGTAAACCCAGAAATACCGATGATAAAGTAAATAATAAAGTTAAAGGAATACCTTTGATAATAAACGGTATATCTGGAATAATTCGCCTAAAATCTAAATTCAATCCCTCTACTTTTGTCGGAGATTTTTTATTAGATAAAGCTTCCTTAGTTGAAGAAGTTGCAGAAAACCACTTTTTACTCAACCTTTCTAATTCACCATAATTCTTCATTTTTCGCAGAATATCGTTAAATGGTTCAACTAACTGCGAATTTTTGGGAAAAGCGATCGCTGCACCCGACGCATTTTCCATTGAAGGAATAATATTAAACCCTAAATCTGGATTAGCTTTAACAAATCCCAAAGCAACAGTATCTTCAACAATCGCCGCATCAATTCTTCCAGCTTTAATTTCCTGGATAATCTCGGGTACTCTATTAAGTTGTTTTAACTGAATATTGGCAACATTCTTGGCAATTTGTTTTGCATTTTGTTCTTGAATTGTTCCCAATTGTACACCGACAATTTTACCTGATAAATCTTCTGTTTTCTTTAAATTACTACTTTTAGGAGCGACAATAGTATCCTTAGCTTCGTAATAAATAATAGAAAAATCTACATTTTTGCGGCGCTCTGGAGTCGGAGTCATCCCCGCCATCACAAAATCAGCACGATTTGCTTGAAGTGCCGGAATCAAACCATTAAAATCCGATTCTAAAATCTTAAGTTTGAAGCCCAATTCATTCTTAATATAATTGGCAATATCAATATCAAAACCAATAATTTTACCTTCCCCTCCTTTGGTTTCGTAAAATTCATAAGGAGGATAATCCGGGGAAGTTATCATTGTCAGAGTTTCTTTACCGACAGATGAAGCAAGAGTGGAATGATAGTCACTAAAAATAATCGCGATCGCCAATATTATACTAATTACAAATAATCTGTGTTTCTTCATTTATTTGCCACTGTTTTAGAGGATGTTTAATAACTATCGTTTTGCAATATACAAACAAAGAAGTATACATACTTACAATTATTTAATTTAATAGTTTATGTGCCTTTTCTTATACGGAATCGGGTATTAACACCTTGATATTCTATGACAGAAACGAATTCGAGGAGAGATTCATGATTCAAAGCCCGGTTCAAATCAAACAGCCTACCTTAAAATTCGGTGCGACTGGTGATAATGTAAAACAATTGCAAAAATTCTTAATCAAAAGAGTACCTGACGTTCCTTCTCTTGTAATTGATGGTGTATTCGGCGAAATAACCCTACTAGCAGTAGAAATCTTTCAATATCGTACCTTTTTAAAGCAAGATGGTGTTGTTGGAGTTGTAACATGGGAAACCCTTTACATCGGTCAACGTCCTGATCTACCTTTGTTATATCGTGGTAGTTATTGTGATGATGTTGCTAAAGTTCAAAGTATTCTCAAATTTTCTCCCTTTATTCAGGAAACTCTAGCTATGGAAGGCTACTATTTTGGAAAAATCGATGGCGTATTTGGGTATCAAACTCAAGCAGCAGTTAAATCTTTTCAAAATGATAAACAAATAGTAGTAGATGGAATAATTAGCTCTCAAACCTGGGATTATCTCATGGAACTTGCTGCTTTGATTAGTCATTTGGGTTTATAGTTATTTTTCTATATTGTTATGACAAATTTAAGGAATCCAATTAAAAAAAACCGGATTCCATATTTGTTTATTTTGATTTATTTTAATTTTTAATAAATACACTAATATTAAATATGTTTTTTTTGATAATTTTCAGAACAAAGAAACCCACTACCTTGAAGATAACAGTTTCCTTGAAAGGTTAAATAATTAATTTTATTCTGATAAAATTATTAGAAAATAGCAATATAATGGAAAAATTAAAATCGAAAATATAAAATAAAAAATTCGATGACATTTCCCGAACTTCCAGATTCCTGGAAAACTGCCCTTGCTGAAGAATTAAATAAACCTTATTTTAAAAATTTGGAAAATTTTATCGAAGAAGAACGAAAATCGAAAATTATTTATCCTTCACAAGAAGATGTATTTTCGGCATTTAAACTTACACCATTAGAACAAGTAAATGTTTTAATACTTGGACAAGATCCTTATCATGGAGAAAATCAAGCACATGGATTATGCTTTTCCGTAAAACCGGGTATTAAAATTCCGCCGTCCTTGGTTAATATTTATAAGGAACTTCAAAACGATCTGGGGTTTGAAATTCCCAACCACGGATACCTTGTACCATGGGCAAAACAAGGTATTTTAATGATTAATGCCGTACTCACCGTG
>DESS01000364.1:18763-22460 GCA_002361335.1 Richelia sp. UBA3308 | reverse complement strand
ATTTTTGTACTTTGGGGTGGTTATGCGAAAAAGAAGTTGAAATTAATAGACACAAATCGTCACACCATTATTCAATCGGCACATCCTTCTCCACTTTCTGCTCGCAACGGTTTTTTTGGTAGTAAACCTTTTTCAAAAATCAATTCAGTGTTGCGAGAAGCAGGTAAACCAGAGATTGATTGGCAATTATCAATGAATCACGATTAATTATAAATTAGTATTGCAACAGTTCGCCCTAAATATAGGGCATATTTCATAGAGCCGCCCCTAAATTTGGACGGGCAGGGTTATCACAAGACATTTAAAATATAGTAGTTCATAATCTGCAAAGTACTGTATAATCTAAAATCTAAAATCTAAAATTCCAGTGTGGACTTCCTTACACGCCAATATACATCGTACTATACGTTCGCGCCATTTGTTGAAGCGCAATCAAAGGTTGTTAATTGCAGTTTCTGGCGGACAAGATTCTTTGTGTTTGGCTCAGTTGATGTTAGATTTACAACCGAAATGGGGATGGTATCTTGCTATTGCTCATTGCGATCATCGCTGGCGTGAAGATTCACAAGCAAATGCTAATTATGTGGAAAAACTTGCTCAAAAATGGAATATACCTTTTTACTTAGAGACAGCTTGCCAATCCTTGAAAAGTGAAGCCGCAGCAAGAGACTGGCGCTATCAAGTAATGAGCGCGATCGCCAATCAACATAATTATCATTGTATAATTACGGGACATACTGCTACTGATAGGGCAGAAACTTTAATTTATAATTTAATTCGTGGTAGTGGTGCAGATGGTTTACAAGCTTTAACTTGGCAACGTCCACTTTGTCATGGAATTATGCTTGTACGTCCGCTTTTAGAAGTTACTCGCAGTCAAACAGGTCAATTTTGTCAAGATTTTCAATTGCGAGTGTGGCAAGATTCTACTAATCAAGATTTGAAATATGCTCGCAATCGTATTCGTCAGGAATTAATACCATATTTACAAGAAAAATTTAACCCCAAAGTAGAGTTAAATTTAGCACAAACAGCAGAACTTTTACAAGGGGAAGTGGAATATTTAGAACAAGCTGCTGAAGAATTGCGCCAACAAGCTGAAATTAACAGTAGCCAAAACATGGCGATCGATGAGTCTGAAAATTCTGCAATATTCTTACGCTTGAATCGTCAAATATTGCACAAAGCTCCATTAGCATTACAACGTCGTGCTGTACGCCAAGTGTTACAAAAAGTAATGCCCAATGCTCCCAACTTCGAGCATATTGAGAAATTTGTAGACTTGATTGGGGCACCAAACCGCTCCCAAACCGATCCATTTCCTGGAGGTACTATAGCTGTGGTAATTGGTGAATATATTTGTTTGAAACAAAAATGAAGCATAAAAGATAAAAATCATGCTTCATATTAGTTGTTAGTTGTTAGTTGTTAGTTGTTAGTTATCACCAATGCCCAATGCCCCATGCCCTTCGGCCCCATAGTTATTACTCATTACTCAGATCAAATATCATAACTGTTTAACCCGACATAATATTATTGAGCAATCAAATTATTGATAGATGAACCCATATCTGTAATCGCCTGGAGTTGACAATTGCCAGTTTCGACTACTTGTGTTAAAGCCTCATTCATACCTTGTAATTTGTGTCGTAAACCATCTAAGGAATCCTGTATTGGTTGAAGCGCCTCTTGATAAAGATTAACTTTAGCCCAGGTTTGAGCATTTGCAGTTTTCACAGTGGATAAGTTGTCTTCCATCCCTTGCAATTCTTGACGCTTAGTAAGAATTTCTTCGGTTTGAGCACTAATCGTCTCCTCCGTTAGTTGGATGGTATTGCGTATTTCCTCAATTTGCGCTTCTAATTTTTGCAGTTCTTCAGAATACTTTTGTCGCTCTTGTTCAATTTTTTTTACTATCGGACTTAAATCCAATTGTTGGCTTTGTTCTTCTATTTTATTATTTCGTTGTCGCTGAGAAAGTACAGCTTGGTGATGTTTGAGTGATTCCTGACGCTCTACTACACTACGACGCTGTCCAACTAAAGTTTCATTGAGCATTTGGTAGCTGTCTTTTTCATCTGAAAGTTCTTCTTTTAATGCGCTACCTTCTTCTTCAGAAGCTGAGTTGATTTTTTGTTGTAATTCATCTATTGTTTGTTGCTTATATTTTAGTTCTTCTTCTTGTTCCTCAACAAAAATAGAGTCAATATTTAACTTTTGCTGCAAATCTTCAACAGTTTTTTGGAGTTCTTCTATAGATAAATCATTTAAAGCATCGAAATCTAAAGTTAATATTTCCTCAGTAGAAGTTTCGTGATAAGAATTAACCTGCTCTTTTAATTTTTGTTGATACTGCAATTTTTCTTGTAGCATCCCGGCATAATCTTGCTTGCTTTCAAGAATAGCTGTATTTAGTTTCAATTCTGCTTTTTTATCGTACAAAGAAACTTGAGATTGCTCTAAAGAATCATTTGCGGTTTGCAACTCTTCAGATAAACGCTCAACTTCTGCTTGTTGTTCCTTAGCTTCAGTTTTTTGCTGTTCTAATTCTTGCCAATAAGGATTAAGGATACCATGAGTCGTTTCCAGCATCTCAAAGGCATTATTAAGATGTTCCCTAACACTTTCAGTAGAAGGAATATGGTTAGAAATTTTTTCTAGTAAATCCCTAATTACCTGAGCTTGCTCTTCATCTAAAACTGCTCCCTGCTGAACTTCTGCGCTGATTTCTTCTAAACGATGCTGTTCGCCTCGTAAATGCTCCCAAGCACCTTCAAGTTCTTCACGTTTGCGCTCAATTTCCTGACGGGAACTTTCAACTTCTTGAATTTTTAAATCTATTTGTTGCGCCTCTTCTTGGATTTGTTGTACCTCTTGTTCTCGTTCTTCCAAATCAATTTCACGGCGGCTTAATTCTTGGGCTTGAAATGTTAGCGATTCCTTCCACTGGTCAATTTCTTCTTCCTTAACTTTAAATTTTTCTAATTGGCGGGAAAAATTCTGTAAAATCGTTACAAGTGGACGACCAGCTTCTTGTAATCGCTGTACCTGACGAGTTGCATTCAGTTCAGCTAAAACAAGTGCGCCATCATTTAGTTTACTAGCTTCTTCAGCAGCAATTACTTCCTCACTTACCGTACTCCAGCTTTGATCGTTACGTTGACAAGCCAGCAGTTTTAGTTCGGTTTTGGTACCACTACCAAGTAAGCCACCCTTTTGTTTTTGTACTTCGGCTAAATACAGCACACCGCAAATCCTTATTGATGTACTTGAATAAGTTGTTTTATACGATAGATCTTCATATTAATTTGCCTAAATTACTTCAAATCAGCTTTAGTTGATAGTTGATAGTTGATAGTTGATAGTTGATAGTTGATAGTTGATAGTTGTTCTACTAACCAATAACCACTAACTAACTTTTCAATACTAACAATAACAGACAAGTAAAAATTTTATGTGCAACCTTAATAATCGCACATTAATTTTTATATAATCGACTTCCATCGTGTTTCTACATTTTGTACTTATGAAGCTGGGGATGGCTACCGTATTATTACCAACACTCAACAGGATGATTAAGGAATCTGCCACGAATTCTGCTTAATATATCCAAGGGGTATAAGTAAGTCAGCCTTGAAAATAGTAATGCCCGATAAGAGAGTAGAGATGGGGTGATATCAAGTCCGGCTAATTACTT
>DESS01000364.1:0-18675 GCA_002361335.1 Richelia sp. UBA3308 | reverse complement strand
ACTCGTTACTCGTTACTCATTGACCCCCACAGAATGCGCTTATTAACCGGACATGATATGAGTGGTAATAAGGCCTATGTTGACGCGAAGCGTCTTCTCTTTGAGAACTGGCTTTACATTCTGTAACATAGGCCTGGTTTATTTGTGCCGACTTAGATTTGTTCTGCTCCTGCTTGTGTCACCCAGCATATTAATAAGACAAAGTACTAGCGCGCTATAGTTATAAAGTCACACCTTAGGCTCAACTGCGGCGAATCTTTATCAAGAATTGTTATAACTGCTAAGTATAAATACGTAAAAGTCTTATCAAAATAGCATTTTTAGCTATATATGGGAAATATTCCCCCAGTAGGAGTTACGGTTGGAGGATATCAAAACAGCTTTTTTGCCTAATTATTAATTTATTAGTGTTAACTATTGAAAAACTTGGGCACAATGAACAAAGAATGTAGACTGAATAACAAGGAGTGCCTAATTGTTAAATGCAGGGAAATTTAAGTGAGATTGATATACGGAGCATCCTGCAATTGATTGAGTTGGGACAACGAACGGGGTTACTGTTTGTTGAAGCTTATCAGTCGCATTACGGTAATAAGTTAAACCGACCATTAACTGAGGAATCATTACCCCAAACTTGGTTTATCTTTTTTATCAACGGTCAAATAATCTACTCTCAAGAAGCTAATAGCAGTGTATTCCGTCTTCGCGATTACTTACGGTATTACCGAATTAAGTTGCAAGGGGAGGAAACACCAACCAACAGCGATCGCTCACTGTGTGCACCTGAATATGGCTATTTAGGTCGAATGTTGGAACAAGATATCATTAATCCACAGCAGGCTCGTAATATCATCTACAGCTTGGTGCATGAAACTCTTTTCGATTTATTAAGTTTACGTCAAGGAAATTTTATTTTTGAGTTAGATAAACCACTAGCTCCACAAATAACTACTTTAGAAATAACTCCTCTTGTTAGTAAAATTTTCCAGCAGTTGCAAGAGTGGAAGTTATTATATCCTTATATTCAGTCTCCAGATCAATTTCCTATATTGACTGATGTTGAACGCCTACGTTCCTATGCCGCTTCTTCTACAGTGAAGAAATTACAGCATTGGGGGGATGGTAAAACTTCTCTGCGTCAACTTGCTCGTTACCTTAACCGAGATGTTTTGACACTGGCGAAAGCTATATATCCCTACGTACAACAGGGTGTGATACATATAGCATCTCAAGAAACTGGGCCATGTTTACCCCATAATCAAGATACCGTGCAACACTCCCAGGAAAATCAAAATCTCCAAGCCATAGTATGTATTGACGATACAGCAACTATTTGCGAAACGGTGCAGTCTATTTTGCAACCTCAAGGCTATAATGCAATCTCCTTTACTAATCCCTTGGAAGCACTTCGAGGGGTTTTTCAACTCCAACCCCATTTGATTTTATGCGATATTGTTATGCCCGATTTAGATGGTTACCAACTTTGTGCCATGTTGCGACACTCTAGCGCATTTCGAGTGGTACCTATTATTATGCTTAGCGCTAAAACTAGCTATATCGATAGAGTTAAGGCGAATATGGTAGGCGCTACGGATTATTTGACAAAGCCTTTCGAGTCAACAGAATTGCTGTTGTTAATCAAAAAATATCTTAATAAACCTTCTGGGCGATCGCCGACTCCGAAAATGGGGCACTTGTTGATTCAAGCAAACATAGGGTAAAAATATTATCACGAACTAGAATTTCGGTCATTGATCAAAATACTTAGTAAATCTGGCGAATAATTAATTTTTTATACGAAAATATTCGGGGAGATTAGGGAATGTTCTTACCCAGGGGACATCTACATCGGGAGGTAATGAAATATTTATGAGTACAGTTCTGATTGTGGAAGATAGTATCGCACAAAGGGAGATGATTACAGACCTCCTCAAAGCCAGTGGCTTATCAGTCACTCATGCTTCGGATGGATTAGAGGCACTACAGACAATTCAAAGTATTTGTCCCGATTTAGTAGTGTTGGATATCGTTATGCCCCGGATGAATGGTTATGAAGTTTGTCGGCGACTCAAATCCGATCCAAAAACTCAAAATTTGCCGGTAGTGATGTGTTCTTCCAAAGGAGAAGAATTCGATCGCTACTGGGGAATGAAGCAAGGAGCCGACGCTTATATTGCCAAACCTTTTCAACCAACTGAATTGGTAGGAACAGTCAAACAACTGCTGCGAGGATAAGGATGAAAACGATATGGATAGCAAACCGGACTTTTTAGGAGGTAGCTCAGAAGATCATCTCCGTCCAGAATTAAATGTAGAAAGTCCTGAAGGTGAGTTAAATTTAAGGTTTTTCATTCCCTCGCATCAGGAGTTTGCACTACCGGCAACTGGCATCCGGGAGGTAATTGAATTAAGTCCTGATCGAATTACACCCATTCCTAATGTTTCACCTTTACTTTTGGGTACTCTAAATTTAAGAGGGCGAGTAATTTGGGTGAGCGATCTTGGTCAGTTTCTTGGAGAAACAACTCCATTAAATACGGATAGGGCAGAAATTTCAGTGATTGCAATTGAAGAACAAGACACGATAGTAGGCTTGGCTGTTGAAGAAATTGGCGGTATGGATTGGCTTGATGTACAACATCTGATAGCGCCTACTAATGTGCCAGATATTATGGCTCCTTTTTTAAAGGGAGAGTGGTTAATAGATGCCGAAGCAAATAAGTATCTAAGGCTGCTTGACCAAATGGCAATTTTACGGAGTGCCCGGTGGGCTGGATAACCGAAGGGAGGCAACAAATGGCATCAAGTATAGATTATGAGCAGTTATATCAGCAGGCTTATAAAGCCTACGTACATAAAGATTATCAAAATGCTGCTACCTTAATTGAACAGGTAGTAGACCATTTAAGTGAAGACCCCAACGCCCGTTTATTAAAGGGTCATGTATATTATGTTTTACAAAAATATGATATTGCTCAAGTAGAATATAAAGCAGTATTAAATTTAACAGATGACCAAGAAATTCTTGGTTTTGCTCGTAATGGTTTGGAAAGTATTAATAATTATCAAAGTCAGTTGGTCCAAAGTGATGAAATTGACAATGAAAGCAAGGGTACAGATTTATCAGATTCTTTGTCAGCAGAAAATAAGCCTGTTGAAAATTCTTTATTATATGCTAGTAGTGATTCTGATAGTAAAAACTTGATTTTTTCTACTGCAAATGATTTAGGAAATGAAGATGGTACAGTTTTATTAAACGAAGGGTCTTTAAAGAGTCCATTTGATATAGGAACTGATAGTGAAGCATTTGATTCTATACCTAATTTTGAAGAAGAAGCAGGAGATAATCCTTTTACCAAAAGCAGTGATCTAGAAGCAGATATTCACGAGCAGAATGGGGAAACTTCAATATCGGAACCTGAATTACCTTCCTTTTGGCAGCACAATACTTCAGAAGCTAATTCAGAAAAGTTAGATCAAAAAGATCCTGATTTTTCAAATTTAGAAATTGATGGTAATTCTCAGCAAAATCCATTTACAGAAACTGAATTACCACTCAGCAACAATTTAGAAGATTCACAAATATCTTTTGAGGATAATCCAGTCTCCGAAAGTGAAAGTTTTAGCCTCCCCAGCAATTTTTTTGAAGATGAATTTACAGTAGATGATACCGAAGTCAAAGTTTCTTCATCTGAAGTAAGTAATTTAAAAGATGATAGTTCAAATAACTTTTCTCATGCCTCTTCTATTCAACAAGATTTTTCTCAATTAAAATCCCCAGAATTACAAGAATCTACGGCATTTAAACAAGATTTAGAAAATGACAGTTTTGATTTAGAAGCATTTGAAGAAGTTTTTGGTTCTGATAATTTTTCAGAGAAAAATGAAGATACTAAAAGTATTGCTCAAGTCAGTAGCAGTAGTAGTAGCAGTAGCAATATTGAATATTTAGATGAATTTGATGAATTTGATGAATTTGATGATTTAGGAAGTATTTCCGAGTTTGATTTATCCAGGGGAAATCCAACATTTTCCGATGTAATTCCCCCGTCTGGTTCGCTGCAAACTAATGGTGCTTTAAGTGGTAATAACAATATAATTTCATCTCCTAGTGAAAATAATCGCGATATTCCTAATCATGAATTTGGCGATAATGTAGAAAGTGATGATCCTCATACTGGAGAAAGGGATGCTGAATTATTTAGTATTACCAATTCCCAAGAAGCAGTTCCAGTTTTTACTCAAAATGAGAATAATAAGGTAGAACCCCAAGTAAATGTTGATCGAGGAGTTTTCGCAGCTTTAGAAAATGCTCCATTGCAAACAAAACAATGGTTAACTGCTGGAATGGTTGGTGTTGTCTCATCTGTAGTAGTAGCGGTTATCAGTTTTGCAGCAACAAGTTTATCTCCACCACAACAACGGGAATCTATTCGCAACACCGGTTGGGCAATGGCTTTAGCGGCAGGCATCTCTGGTTTCGCTACCACCGGAGCTATGGGACATTTTACTTTCAAACAAGTTCGCCGCACTACGAAAGATTTACAAACCCAGTTCGATTCCGTGCGTCAAGGCAATCTCAGCGCTCAAGCTACTGTTTATTCTGAAGATGAATTCGGACAATTAGCTGCTAGTTTTAATGAAATGGCGCGGGTAATTTTTACCACAACCCATGAAGCTACACGCAAGGCTCAGGAGCAGGAAGAAGCTAAAGAAAATTTACAACGTCAGGTAATTCGTTTATTAGACGATGTGGAAGGAGCTGCCCGAGGAGATTTGACAGTACAAGCGGAGGTGACAGCCGATGTACTCGGAGCTGTTGCCGATGCTTTTAACCTGACAATTCAAAATTTACGGGATATTGTCCAACAGGTAAAGGTTGCTGCAAGAGAGGTTACTAAAGGGGCGACTAATTCCGAAACTTTTGCTAGAGCTTTATCTAGCGATGCTTTGCGACAAGCAGAAGAATTGGCAGTAACCCTCAATTCCGTACAGGTTATGACTGATTCCATTCAAAGGGTAGCTGAAGCCGCAACCGAAGCTGAGGCAGTTGCTCGGGATGCTAGTGAAATTGCTCTTAAAGGTGGGGATGCGGTAGAAAATACTGTGGCAGGTATTTTAGAAATTCGAGAAACTGTTGCCGAAACTACTCGTAAGGTAAAACGATTGGCGGAATCTTCTCAGGAGATTTCCAAAATTGTCGCTTTGATTTCTCAAATTGCTTCAAGAACTAATTTGTTAGCTCTTAATGCCAGTATTGAAGCTGCTCGTGCAGGAGAATCTGGAAGGGGGTTTGCCATTGTCGCCGATGAGGTACGTCAGCTTGCTGATAAGTCAGCCAAGTCGTTGAAGGAAATCGAACAAATTGTCATGCAAATTCAGAGCGAAACCGGCTCTGTAATGACTGCTATGGAAGAAGGTACCCAACAGGTTATTAAAGGTACTAAATTGGCTGAAGAAGCAAAACGTTCCTTGGAAAACATCATTCAAGTAGCGAATCGCATTGAAATATTAGTATCTTCTATTACTACAGACACTGTGGAACAAACGGACACATCCCGTGCTGTAGCTCAAGTCATGCAATCGGTGGAATTAACTGCACAAGAAACTTCTCAAGAAGCACAACGAGTTTCCGGAGCCTTGCAGCACTTGGTGGGTGTATCTCGTAATTTGATTTCTTCGGTGGAACGTTTCCGAGTGGAAACTGCTGAATCTAGATAAAAAGTTAGGAGTAAGTATAATTTGTAATTCATAATTCATAATTCGTAATTCATAATTCGTAATTCTTAATTCTTAATTCTTAATTCTTAATTCTTAATTCTTAATTCTTAAGATACAATGGTCCAAGATTATGCAACCGGAACAACAACAACGAATTTTAGGATACTTTATTGAGGAAGCAACCGATCATCTGAATACAATTGAGCAGGGGTTGTTAAATCTCGAGAGTACTCTTAACGATCCAGATTTAATTAACGAAGTTTTCCGGGCTGCTCACTCTATTAAGGGAGGAGCGGCTATGCTTGGTTTGAATAGCATTCAGCGTACTTCTCACCGTCTTGAAGACTGCTTCAAAGTTCTTAAAGATAATCCGGTTAAAATTGACCAAAAGCTAGAATCTTTGTTTCTTGGGGTTTCCGATACTCTTAAAGCTCTATTAGAACATTTAAGTGGGCCATTTGGTTTGACGGAGGAAGCTGCAAATACTTTAATGGCTGAAGCGGAACCAGTGTTTGGTTGGCTTAACGAACATTTGGATAAACTTGTCAAACAATATACTGGAAATGGGGCTTCTGGGGTTGCCGATAATGCAATGCATGCACATGTTGAAAATACAGCATTATCTGGAAATAATAATAATGCTCAACTGCAAACAGAAGTTATGAATAATTTGCGACAGATGTTGCAATTATTTAAGCAGCCAGCCACACCAGAAAATCGCAGTAATCTACAGGAATGTACTGAAAAATTAGCTGAACTGGGTGATAAATATAATTTATCTTCTTGGAGTAATTTGTGTCGTTCAGCTACAAGTGCGATCGCCAATGAAGATAATACTTATTTGACTTTAGCTAAAGTTGTGATTACTGAGATTAAACAAGCGCTAGAGTTAGTTTTAAGTAATAGGGAAAATGAAATTGTGATTAATGAGCAATTAGAAGCCCTATTGCCGATAACAGAAATTGAATTGTTGGAAATAGATAGTTTAGATTCGGAGCCTGATACGGAAATACTGTTAAAGCCAGAAATAGATGATTATCAAGAAGTTGATGGCCAAGAAACAAAGGATTTAACGGATAATAATAATCTTGTTTATGAAGATGCTCAAATAGCAGCAGATAATGTTGAAGCAGAAAATAATATTAAAAATTTATTGGAATTATCGGAGCAAATTGATGATAAATTTGACCAAGATTCGCCGGTGGTAATTCATGAGTTAGATATTGATGGACCATGTGTCGGTATAGATGAGTTAAATACTCTTGCCGATCTATTTGAAGGTGAATCACCGGAATTTGATGAAAATTGGCAGCAAGAAGAAATTATTGAGCTAGAAGTTGATAAACCAGAAAAAAATAAGATAGAAGCCTATATTGAAAACCATAAAGATACCGACAGCGAATTTGAAGATTTTCTGTTATTTGAAGAGGAAAGTAATAAGGATGAGCAAACAACTGTAAAAGAAGAAATGACAATAATGCAGTTGTTTGGCGACGATTTTTTAGAAGAAGATTTAGAACAATTAAAAGATACTGCAAGCAAAGATTTTAATGGGAATGATTTATTTGATGACGATGATTTACAACAAGTTAGCGATGAAGAAGCAATTAAAGATTTACTCGAACTGAGTTTCGATGAAGACAATGGAAATATCAGCGAAAATGAATTAAATTCCCTTTTAAGTGAAAATACTCCGAAGCTAGAGTCATCGGTAAATCATATCAGTAGTTTTGAGGATTTATTTGCAGAAACTGCTGCTGACGATCAATTCACGGAAATTGCTACACAACAGAAAAAAAATGATTTACCAAGTTTTGAAGAGGTTGGCTTAGATACTTTATTTGGTGAAGTTGAAAAACTAGAATTAGATGAAACTGACGGCGATTTATTTGAAGATTCTCCGGAGTTATCATTAGAAAATTCCGGTAATGTCTGGGAAAAAACTCAAATTATACCTCATGAAGATGTGGCAAAAGCATTAGAGGAGACTTTAATCGAAGCTACTAATTCTCAAGATATTTTTGCTGAAAATCAATCATCTGAAGCTGCGATCGCAAATTTTGAACCGGAAGAGTTAAATACTAATCTTGACAAGGGATCTGAAGCGGAATTTGATTCAATTTTCTCAGGGGAGGTTATAGATGATTTATTGGAATTAACCCTGAGTGGTGAGGAAGGGGTTTTTGATAATGTCAGCGATCGCGAATTGTTGCTTGTTGAGTTAGATAATTCTGTAGAGTCATCTTCAGAACAAGAAAATTTAGCCGAAGTAAATAGCGATGATTCAGTACAGTCATCTTCAGAACAGGAAAATTTAGCCGACGTAAATAGATTAGATCGCCAACTTGAAATATCAGAAAATCCTTTCTTACAAGAATCTTCAGATATAAATTCTAGAGATTCTCAAGATTCTTTTCAATCTCTACAATCACCTTTTGAATTGGAAGCTATAGAAGAGGTAAATTCAAATAGTGATTCTCCACCAGAAGATTTAGAAATTATCGCGGCTAATCACCAAGCCCAGTTAATTGATGATTTATTTGCTCAAGATATTCCTTTAGATGAGGGAATTACTTTACAAGCAACATCAAAAGAAGAAGAAATTACCTTTTTACCTTTCACTCATGAATTAGATCGTGAGAATGAATACGAGGAAAATTTAGCAGAAATTTCTTCATCCAACTCCAATGGAGAAAAACAGCCAGAATCCCTAGAAGCAAATACAGCTGTTTCTGAAAACCAATTACCAATTGAAGAATTATCCATCCCAGATGATTTTTCTCAGTTAGAATCTTTACTTGAAGAAGAAAAACTTCCAGCCCAAATAAATAACGATATACCAGATGGAGAATTTGCCGCATTAGAAAATTTGCTAGTTGTTGATAATCCCCAACCAGCAGCAAGCGATACAGCCCCCAAAGTAATTACACAACCTACACCACAAGCTACACCAACTATAGGTCATGAATTTGGTGATTTAGAAAAACTATTAGAACAAGCTAATGCATCGATTCCGGCAGTAAATCAAGTCAAACCCACATCTGCTAAAAATACTCGTAGCGCCAAAGGTGAACAATTAATGCGGGTGCCCGTAAAGCATTTGGATAACTTGAGTAACTTGGTTGGGGAATTAGTGGTTAATCGCAACACTTTAGAACAAGATCAAGAAAGAATGCGACAATCCCTTGATAATCTACTTCATCAAATACAAAATCTTTCCGATGTCGGTGCCAGAATGCAGGAACTTTATGAGCGCTCCTTATTAGAATCATCTTTATTAGCGAGTCGCAAAGAAACCGGCGGATTTAGTAGTACTCATTCCCATAGTGACAGGGGTTTCAGCGAATTAGAAATGGATCGATTTACCCCTTTTCATACCCTGTCTCAAGAAATGATTGAATTGATTGTAAGGGTACGAGAATCAGCCAGCGATATTGACTTTGTCATCGAAGACAACGAACGAATTGCCCGTCAATTCCGTCAAGTCACTTCACAATTACAAGAAGGTATAACGCGATCGCGAATGGAAGCCTTTTCTCAGGTAACAACTCGTTTGGAACGAGGAGTGCGGGATAATTCGATTAAATGTGGTAAACAAGTACAGTTACTTATTGAAGGTCAGGATACTTTAATTGATAAAATGATTCTTCAGCATTTAACTGACCCCTTAAATCATATCCTAAATAATGCGATCGCTCACGGTATTGAAACTCCCCAAGCAAGAGAATCACAAGGTAAATCCCCCCAAGGAACAATCAAGATTCGGGCTTTTCACCAAGGTAATCAAACTGTTATTTCTGTAAGTGATGACGGTGCTGGAATTGATGCCGAGAAAGTTAAGAATAAAGCACTTAAAGTTAATTTAATTACACCGGAACAAGCAAAAACGATTTCCCGGATCGAAATCTACGAGTTACTATTCCACTCAGGTTTCAGCACTAAAGATCAAGCCGACCAACTTGCAGGACGTGGTGTCGGAATGGACGTAGTTAGGACTTCTATCAGTGAAATCCGAGGGACAATTACTACAGATTCCCAATTGGGTAAGGGAACTACATTTACTATTCGTTTACCCCTAACCTTGAGTATTTGTAAAGCCTTGTGTTGCGTCTCTGATAAAGCCAGAATTGCTTTTCCTATGGATGGTGTAGAAGATACTTTAGATATGGCCGTGAAAAACATCCAGGAAGATAAGGATGGTAAAAAATATATATTCTGGCGAGATACAAAACTACCCTTTTGTCCTCTCAAAGAATTATTAACCTTTAACCGTTTACTAAGTCGCGGTAACGTTTATGGCGGTAATAGAGATGATAATATGGTTTCCGTGATTGTAGTGCGTTCGGCGAATACTATGATCGCACTGCAAATTGACCAAGTTTTAAGCGAACAAGAAATCGTCATTAAGCAATTTGAACCACCCGCACCCAAACCCATAGGTGTAGCAGGTGCAACGGTTCTTGGTGATGGTAGAATTATGCCCATTGTTGATGTACTAGAATTAATTGATATCTTTGAGGGACGTACATCGAAACAAAATACTGTCACCCTTTGGGACCAAAAAGATACTTTTGTTCCTGTAGAAAATACAGAAGTTAAAATTGACCCCACAGTGTTGATTGTCGATGATTCAATTACAGTACGCGAGTTACTTTCTCTCACCTTTAGTAAAGCCGGTTATCGTGTAGAACAAGCCCGTGATGGACAAGAAGCCTGGGATAAATTACGTTCCGGTTTACCTTGTGATATAGTATTTTGCGATATTGAAATGCCTCGTTGTGACGGTTTGGAATTATTATCGCGCATCCAAAAAGACCCCGATTTGAATGAATTACCCATTGCCATGCTTACTTCTCGTGGTGCCGATAAACACCGACAAATGGCCGTTCAGTTGGGTGCTAGCGGTTATTTCACTAAGCCATATTTGGAAGAAGCTTTACTTGAAGCTGCTGTCAGAATGCTTAAAGGTGAGAAATTAGTTAATAGTAGTCCTAGTGCTTAATATAAAAAACTTAACTCATATTCCCGAGAGGCATGTCATTTGGCGTTATCAGTTATCAAGTACCCACAGGATAAATCGAGGGGCTTGAAAATAAGGAAAAAATTTTTTTCTTTCCATGGATAAATCCGGGGGCTTGTATCCTGTTTATTTTTTGGTCATATGATGTCCGCCAAATTATCCATAATATTATCGCTTCGGACATACTATGGTTAATTTACCGGACATGATATCAGTTTTCACAGCAGCTTCTAAAAATCAACTTCTACTTATCAAGAAAAATAAAAGTCTACTAATGGTTAGGAGTGCTGATGATCTGTCAAACTACTCCGTGTGGCACCAATCCTAACTACATCACCATCAAATGTTGGCACAGATAGGACAAAAGCATCGGTTGGATAGGTTAATGCTTGTTCTTCCAAAATACCAATTGCAATTTCCTCACCCATGCGAAGGCTATCGTAGTAGTCACTAAAGTAGTGGACTCCTGCCATATTGCGACCAATGGAAATATTCGCTGCTAGTTTGTTTAACTCACCTTCAAGAGTTAGGAATTGATCTGGTTTGTCTGGAACGGGTGGTTTACTATGATCAAGATCGGATTCACTTGGACTTAGTAGTATTTTACCTTCTTCGATAGTAGGCACACGAAAAGCAACAGGAACATCGCCAGTTTTATAACTATAACGTTTGAATGCGACTTTTCCATCTTTTTGTTTAGCTAGCACTGCACTGGTGTCAAAAAATGCTTTCAAAATCGTGACACAAGCTCCTGCAACAGTGGCGTGTCCCGCACCATAAGCTGGGTGCATAGGTGAACCTTCAGGAAAAGCCATTGGTAAGAAATAGTTTCCTGTCAATTCGGCGATCGCATCTAAAGTACTTTTGCCATTAACTTGATTGGACTCTAAAGCTTGTTTAAGCTGTCCTATATCTTGAGAGAGTTTTTCCGGAATAGTTTGTCCACGTGAATCTCTTACAAGTTCAATCCGTGCAGCCAATGCTTCTGGACGTAAACGAATATGATTGTTGAACTTCTGGAAACGTACTGCCTTTAATGCTCTTGTGGAAACTTCCGTAACCAGGTTTAAAATATGAGGACCTCCATAAAGAGCAAAACCATTTGCATTTCGACGAGTGTTTGGGTTATCTGCTGCTGCACCGCCACCAGAAAGATTATCGAAAGCAGGATCGAATGGTGTATTCATCCCTAACAGAATGATGCAAGCGTTCAGATAAGCTTGATAAAGTGCATCATAATGGACATAGGTTGCCAAATCCCGGAGAGTAGAAATAAAGCGACGTACAGGACGATTGGGGGGTAATGGATCTTCTTCATAGGTTTCTAAAGGTGGTTTAATACCCCGCTGAACTAGAACGTAGTCATCCATTGTGGTCATGAAATCTTTGTATGGCTCAGCAACGGGAACTTTTTGATCGATTTGCTGCACACCGTAGGTAATTTTCCCTTCAGCAACGCTACCCTTTTCATTGCGATCGCTATTCCCAATCAGCAAAAACTGAGAAATATAGGGACCAACTTCCACTCCTGGAGAAGAACCTCGGAATACTGTCTGTAAACTTAGTTCTTTAGTCTTATTGTTTGTTAAACGGGGTCTTCCTGTTTGATTTTTGATATATGGGAGCTGATTAAGACGATCAATTGAGGCTTGGATGTCCTTATTTCCACCACCTTCTTCAAAAGCATTAAATGGCTGATCTCGCAAAATTGCCAGTTCATAAACCTCTGCCATTTCAAATACTAGTTCTTCGTTAACCTCACCATCAGCACCTATTAGTGGTGGTGCAGGGGGCATGGTAACAGCTTGAGCATCTGGTCCTTGTAAATCAAAGACAACGCCTGCAGTAGGTGCTTCAAACTGCATGAACTCGTTCATTAGTTCAGTATCTGTCTCAGGCTCAACATCGCCATTTTCATTGACTTTAAATTTAGCACCGTGACGCACTTTATCAGTAAACGGATCTATAAAACCATCATCAATGGCACGACGAAATTCTACAAAATCCTGTGCATCTTGAATTAATCCTGTATTGGGATTATGGGGCAGTCCTTTGGTAAAGGACATAAAGTACTTATCACCAGCATATTTTTGTTCGTCTCCATTGGCTTTATGGTCTGGGTACTGACGACTTCTTGCTAGTTCTGCTGCTTTAAGACGGACATCATAGGATTTCTCTTGACGCTCTGTCATTACAATCTCCTGATCAAAAAAAATATCAAGGTTTTTGTGGTAGCTATCTATTGCTATAAATTTCAATATTCTTACTCCCTGACCGGTGGAAGATTACCGAATTTATTGAGCCAGGGAAAAATTTTCTTACACCGGGATCCGAATAAACGAAAATTAGCAAATTCTCACGTATTTTACATAGTAAATATCGATAAATGAAGTTATTTAAATTACATTATTTTCGTAAATATTATAAGTGGGTATGCCTGCATTATTTGTGTCATTGCCAGCGACAGCGTTCAATGGACTTATGCGTTCGTTACTTCGTTCCACTCGCTTCGGACATATTATGGGTGATTTACCGGAGATGATATTACTTTTGATCCTGCTTTTTTATCCATGTAAATCCATTTTTGTCAATATCAGTATTTATTGAAGAGTATTTTAGTGCTTAATGTCACATTAAAATTAATATTGCTTTATCTAAACTTTGAGAATATCAGTACAGTTTTTACTTGTTGTAGTACACAATTCAGGTAAATATCAAGTTTAAAACAGTTTTTTATCTAGCTATTTCATCAAAGTGAGTAAAATTAGTTTTACTGCTTCCCTCAGCATACAAACCCCATATTACACCCAAATGACTTGTAATCTGGTAAATTAATAGAAACTATTATCAATAAAAATTTTTGTGTAAAGTTCAGTAACGGAATTGTAACGGAATATGAATACAAAAATCTGATTGATTGTCAGTTAATCAGTGTTTTTTGTTTATCAGTCTTCAATTGAGGAAGTAAAGAAAAATTTAGAGAACTATTAGTTCATATTTGTAGTTTTTTGTACCATGTAAAAGTACCTTATTTGCACAAGAACATGAGTACTGAAGTAAAAATGAACTATCCAGAAACTAGAAAAGGCGAACAAGTTGACAATTACCACGGTATTGAAGTTGCAGATTATTACCGTTGGTTAGAAAATCCAGATTCTGAGGAGACTAAATCTTGGGTAGAGGCGCAAAACAAAGTTACTTTTGGTTTTCTTGAGAAAATTTCAGCGAGGGAGGATATTAAACAACGTCTGACTAAATTATGGGATTATGAAAAATATGGCGTTCCTTTTCACGAGGGGAATCGATACTTTTACTTTAAGAATGACGGTTTACAAAATCAAAGTGTTTTGTATACTCTTAAAAATCTAGAAGATACACCAACAGTTTTACTAGATCCGAATCAACTTTCAGAAGATGGTACTGTTGCGCTTTCAGGTATATCTATTAGCGATGATGGTGAATATTTAGCTTATGGTATATCAATTGCTGGTTCTGATTGGCAAGAATGGAAGGTCAGAAATATTGAAACTGGTGAAGATTTAAATGACCATTTGAAATGGATTAAATTTTCTGGTGCTTCTTGGACTAATGATAATAAAGGCTTTTTCTACAGTCGCTATGATGAACCAAATGAACAAACTAAGTTAGAAGATGTTAATTACTATCAAAAATTATATTATCACCGAATTGGTACACCTCAATCGGAAGATACTTTAATTTATCAACGTTCCGATGAAAAAGAATGGGGATTTAACGGCAGCGTTACGGAAGATGGACTTTATTTAATTATTTCGGTTTGGTTGGGAACTGATTCAAAAAACTTAGTTTTTTATCAGGAATTAACGAATGACAATAGTGAAGTAGTTGAATTAATTAGCGAATTTAAATCTAATTTTGGCTTTATTGATAACGATGAAAGTATTTTTTATTTTCGTACTGATTTAGATGCACCAACAGGTAGAGTTATTGCCATTGATATTAAGGAACCAGAATCTCAAAATTGGCGAGAAATAATTCCTCAAACTCAAGAAACATTAGAAAGTGTCGGTATAATCAACAATCAATTTGTTGCGGAATATCTTAAAGATGCTCGCAGCCAAATCAAAATTTTTGAATTTAACGGTAATTTAGTTAGAGAAGTTGAATTACCGGGTATTGGTTCCGTTGGTGGTTTTAATGGCAAACGAACCGACACCGAAACATTTTATGTATTTACCAGCTTTACCACACCGGGAATCATCTACCGCTACAATATGGTGACAGGAAAAAGTACAGTTTTTCGCGAACCAAAAGTAGATTTCAACGCCGATAATTACGAAACCAAACAGATTTTTTATAAAAGTAAAGACGGTACTCAAATACCAATGTTTATCTCCCATAAAAAGGGAATTAAACTTGATGGTAATAATCCTACATACCTTTACGCTTATGGCGGCTTTAACATCTCCATCACACCAAATTTCTTAGTTAGTAATTTAGTGTGGATGGAAATGGGTGGAATTTACGCCGTACCTAATATACGCGGTGGTGGTGAATATGGAGAAGAATGGCATCAAGCCGGAATTAAAGATAAAAAACAAAACGTTTTTGATGACTTTATTGCCGCAGCAGAATGGTTGATAGATAAGGGTTACACTAAATCCGAAAAATTAGCGATCGCCGGTGGTAGTAATGGTGGATTATTAGTTGGTGCCTGCATGACACAACGTCCAGATTTATTCGGTGCAGCGTTACCAGCAGTTGGTGTACTGGATATGTTGCGCTTCCATAAATTTACCATTGGTTGGGCATGGGTTCCCGAATATGGTTCCTCAGAAAACCCTGAAGAATTCAAAACCCTTTATGCTTATTCACCATTACATAATTTGAAACCAGGAACAGCTTATCCTGCTACTTTGATCACAACAGCCGATCATGATGACAGAGTAGTACCCGCTCACAGTTTTAAATTTGCCGCAGCATTACAAGCAGCACATGATGGTAATGCACCGGTATTAATAAGAATTGAAACAAAAGCTGGACATGGTGCCGGTAAACCTACTGCGAAAATTATTGAAGAAGTTGCCGATAAATGGGGATTTTTGGTGAAGACTTTGGGAATTGAAGAAATCCGATTTTAAGTAAGTCAGTAGAAAAACATATCCTTGAGAAAAGCCAGAAGGAACTTCCCATCGCAAAAAAATTATCACCACCAAACATCTAAGTCATAATACACTGCACGGAACCTCACCCCTTCCCCTCTCCAAAGCATCGGAGAGGGGTGCACTCGGCGGGGTGAGGTTAATAATTTATATTTTTCTTGAGAAAGCAACTCATAGAAAGAAAGTTAAATTTTGCTATCCTTCTGCTTTAAAGAACCTAATATAAATTCTCCTACTGAAGATTCTTCGTAATAGTTGATTCCTGCTACTTTCGCAAATAAATCAGAATCCCCTGTGCCTAGGGCACAAGGAGCTAATTTCATGGCTGTTGCCACTAGATACAAGGTTTGATACAGTACTCCGACGTGTTTTAAAATTAAGCTATAACCTATAGTTTGATATTTCCAAAATATCCGGCTAAATCTTGCTGTAATCACTAGTAAAATTTGCGGTACATCATGATTACCACTAGAATTACAAGCTTTTTTTAGTAGAGTTTCTACATGATTATTTACTTCAGAAATTTTATATAAGTTATGCTCTAACGGTTGATAATAATATAATCCCGATTCTAATCCGTCACAGGAATTAATCACTGGATAAATTTCTAATTCATATAACGCACCACCTGCTGGATAAGGACGCTGACTCGTTTCTCCCATGTCATATTTAATGATTTTTTTTATTCTGGCACATCGATATAATAATTCCCCTAATTGTTGAATAGTAATGGCAGTAGTGTCATAATTTCTAATGGAACGTCTTGACTCTAATACTTGTGTTAAAGAAGTATCTGTTTTTGCTAAATATTTTAAATCAGGTTTATATAGCTCAATTATTTTGTCACTTGTTTGATTTTTTACCACTGGCAGTGGCTTAATTTTGTTTACAAAACGGTAAGTTACTCCTAGTGGATTATCATGTTTACCGGCACGGCTACGGCTGTGAAAAAGTAAATCGTGAAATTCCCATTGCACAAGATGAGGATTTTTGTCTTCTATTGATAACATTTTTGTTGCTAACAGTAACTGAATAAACTGTTGCGCTATAATTTCTGTGATGTTAGGAATTCCTGATATTAAACTTGTACAAGTTTGTGGTTCTGATAACTTAGAAATTAAAGCAGCACCTCGCCAATCGAATAAAATTAATTTCGCTTTCGATAAGGGAGATTCTAGAACCATTTGCTTTTTAGATTGATGAAAATAAGCAAAACGGGATATAGAAAAGGATTGTTGTTGCCAATCAACATTTACGCAGTTAAATAAATAATCCTCTGCTATCGGTATGGCTGTAGCTAAAGGCGATACAGAGTGGCAAATCCAGCCCAAGTTAATGAATTTTTGAAAATAATAATTAAATTTAAAAAGTCCTTCCAGTCCATCATTTTTTATCACCAAATGCCTGAGTTGGTCTAATGTATGATTTGAATAAGCAAGACTTTTTAATGCTGTTTGAATTCCAGGATTCCAACGATGGAGAGTCAATTTACGTTTGGGAGATTGCAGAATTATGTTTCCATTTTCTACAATCTGAATGACTTCCTTTTTAAAACTAACAGTAAAGGATTCAGTCATATTAAAATGGCATGGGTGTCCGGTTCATTTGTTCTTCTGTCAAGGGTTTGGACAGCCAACCCATTTTCACGGGGACATCATACAATCTTCCAGCACCAAATCGAGACCAGAAATGCCGTAATCCCGGAACAATCACTTTTACTACATTTAAGCCAATGTCAGGACGGGTTTGATCCAACACTAAAGTTTCCATTTGGGCATTGTTGACTATTTCTACACAAGTCAACACATCTTGGTAAATATCATCAGTCCAACGCTTTTGATAATCACCATAAACTTTTGGCGGAATTTCAGCATTGGGAGCTAAGTAAGTATTATTTGTAAGAGTTGCAGTAGTTAACCATTGCTGCAATGCTGGTGAAGCTTTACTGACATTAACGTCGTGGATATCAACTCCCGTTGATTTTTGGTTGACTTCTGTTACAGCTCGCAAAATCGCAATTTTGGGATCGAGGTGTGCCCCGCAGCCCATCATAATTTTCTCGTGTTCTCCATCAATACAGCGAGAAACAGCAGCAAAGGCTGGTATATTTAGATCCGTTGTCAGGTCAAGTACCCACAATTCTCGGTTTTTTGATTTATATAAGGTTTGTAATTCTAAGAGATAGGAGTCATCAAAGCTGGCTAAATCAACTGCGGGACGAGAAAGACTGTTATACCACCAAATACCTACACTATCCCGTTCAACCAGTTCCATAAATCCTTGTAGAATAGCTTCCTCAAGAGTATTTCCTGCTGCATTACCGTTAGAGTTGGCACTACAAAAGAGATGATCTTTAGGTAAAGGATAGCCATAGTAACATAATGCTGTGGGAACATATTTATGAGTTTGCTCGGTTAATGACCAAACAGGAGTCCACTCAATTGCCTTTGTTTCGTCAAAGGGTTGTGGTATCCAATCATGTCCTACAAGACTTTTGTTATTTAATTCTTCCCGATTTTGATATTGACTAGGACTAAAATGTAGGCAGTTTGCTGGATGAATCGCTTTATCTCCTAATTCTTTAAAAGTATTAGTGATACGCTTCTCATCTCCTTCGTAAACTCCTGAATACCGTTCAATAGCTTCGCACAAAGCACTTGCTTTCGCTTGTCGATCAGTTTTACCTTTTCCAGCGCTTTTATGACTTAAAGTTTCCCGCAAACCCTCTAGTTTAGAAGCTGTCATAAATTTATGAGCAGCTACATAGGTATGAACTAAGCTACTATCGGAGTC
>DESS01000330.1 GCA_002361335.1 Richelia sp. UBA3308 | reverse complement strand
CCCCATGCCCCATGCCCTTTCGGTCCATCTTACTCATTCATATTACGATAAGTTGCGACAGCAGAAGGAGAAATACGGTTGAGATAGCGGAAAATCCAATATTTAAAAATGGTATCTAAAATCACCGGAAAAGTGGCAATAAACAAGAAAATAAATTCGTGATTTGCTGGTAAACCCCAATGATGAGATATACCTTCTAAAATGATTTCCCAACCGTGGGGAGAGTGGAAACCGACAAATATATCAGTAAATAGAATAATAATAAACGCCTTGGCGCTGTCGCTTAAACCATATACAACATAATCGAAAAATTCTTTTAAAACAGCGATTTCTTGCTTACTAAATACCAAAAACCAGATAAACGCAAATACGGAAATGATGTCAGCAAAAACATTTTTAATCGCATTGCCACTCATTTTACGATATTCTTCGGCAATATCCAATGCTTTGACTTTGACTTTTTCTTCTATTTCTTCTTCTATCTCTCTTGGAGAAAGTGAAGGAGCACTATCAATTAAAACTTCAAACTTGATTTTTTCTTCAAACCTTTCTAATTCTAATAGCGCTTCTTCTTCCATTTCAGCATTTAGAAAATATCTAGACTGTTCGCCTTTTCTAAAATAGTCTACAATTGGGCTAACTAAAATTGCTTTAGATAATTGATGGGTTAAAATAGGTATGATAATTAATAATAATAAAAATCTCACCGATATAATAGTTCTTCTTTGAGACTTGCGGAATTTGTCCACAATATCTTGTTCGGCATTGGGGTCTAATTCAACTTGCAAACGATTGAATGTATTGAAAATTGAACGAGGTAATACCCCTGTAGTGTTCATCTTACCTTTAGGACGATTATCTGATTGATTTTGCCCTAACTCTTCTCTTCTTTCTTGAACTATTTCTGATTCAATTCTTGGTATAATTTTAGAAGATTGGTCGGCAGATTCTACTACCGACTCTGGTTGTAAATTTTCTTGTACAATAGATATCGTATATTTAGCAACTATTTGATCAATAAATCTTAATTTTTCTAAAATAAATTCAGCTTGAGGGTATTGAACATCAAACTTATTTGCTTCTTTTACATTTGATTCATTAAGAAAATAACGAGTAGCTTTAAACTCCGTCAACCTCATTCTTACAATTCTTAAAAGTTTTTTGAGATCCGACTCAAAATAATCGATTACACTACTGCTATAAGTAACTGTTGTACCATCGATTTTTTTACCATTAAAATATTCATCTTCTATAGCTTTAATTTGTAATGCTGCTTTATAAGCCTCATCCAAAGAACGCTCTTGGGTTCGTAAGTACCACCGATAAACCTCAACTAAATATGAATAAATTTTTTGGAGAACTGAAAAGTTGTTCATTTTAAGTAATCATCCAACTTTTTTAATGGTTATTAAAAAACACGTTAACGCTGTTCGGTATCTTAACAAAATAATCGGGAGATAGTTTGTGTTAAATCATTCTCTTTGGATTGTAGGCCCTAGCCGTAGTGGTAAGACAGAACGTTTAGTGCAGCAATTTTGTATTTGGGTAAACGATCGCCATGACAATCAACAAAGATTTTATACTAATAACCCCCAGGGAAAAAATAGTGCTAGCATACCAACAAGCCTTTATCTGCAAAATAACGAACTAGGAGTTTTAGTCTTTGCTGCCAATGGAGATAATCGGCGAGAATTAGCAGATAAAATAGTTGCCGCCACCGGGGGAAAATATCCCCTGATAGGGAAAACACCTTTAGGTTTTTTTCAAGATGAAGTGATTTTATTTTGGCCACTTCTGATAGAATCATTACAATTAAAAGCACAATTTCCGGTGAGATTGCGTCCGGAAACAGAACAGGAATTAGCAACAAAGCTTTGGCGATCGCGATTGGATCAAAAAACTTTGCGTAGTATTGGGATGAACCAGTATCGTTTAGTACGTACTATTCTTGACTTGCTGCAATTAGCAGCTTTGAGTGGAAAGGGTTGTGAAGATATTGCTGAAGTTTTGACAACAGCAATATCACAACAAGATAATTTTACTAATTTAGAACCAGAATTTGTTAGGTCTTTATTATTAGATTGGCGTAACTGGTGTTTGGACAAGGGTTTTTTAACTTACGGAATAATTACAGAACTTTACGGACAAAATTTATTATCGGATGAAAATTATCTTTCCCGATTAAGAAAACGCTATCAGGCAGTTTTGGCGGATGACGTACAGGATTATCCGGCATTGATGCGTCAATTATTCGAGATAATTCTTAATAATGGTGTAGGAGCTTTTAGTTATAACCCCGATGGTATAGTACGTTTGGGATTGGGAGCAGATCCCAATTATATGGAAGGGTTAGCAGAATATTGTCATAGGGAAACATTGACTCAACCGCCGATTTTATCCTTATCGGATATGCTTTCCCACTCAATGACGCAATTGGTAATCGAACCAATGACAATTTTGAGTTTACCTGCTGCCGTACAGTCCATTGAAACTATTTCCCGCGCCTCATTATTGCAAGAAACCGCAGAAAAGATAATTGAAACAGTAAAATCTGGCATAGTACAGCCCAAAGAAATAGCCATAATTGCCCCCGGTTTAGATGCCATCGCCCGTTATTCTTTGATAGACAAACTTAACAAAGGAGGCATTGTAGTTGATTCCCTACAAGATAAACGTCCTTTAATAAGTTCGCCGCTAATCGGGGCATTACTGACTTTACTAACCTTAGTTTATCCCGGCTTGGGACGGTTAGTAGATCGAGATGCGATCGCACAAATGTTGGTAGTACTCAGTGGAAAACCTAATAATGATCATTATATCGATCCAATACGGGCTGGATTAATTGCAGATAATTGTTTTAAACCCCATCCAGACAACCCCCACTTACTAAATGCCGATTCATTTGAAAGGTGGGACAGATTGGGTTACGCTGCCACAAATGCTTATGGAAAGATATTAAAGTGGTTAGAGCAACAACGCTCCAATTACGAAAAACGTTTAATTCCCACTCCTGTTTCCTTTTTATATAGCGCTATAGAATACTTCATGTCTTCGTTTGGTTATTCTAACTACGAACAACTCGCCATATTGCGGCAATTACTAGAAACTGCCCAACATTACTGGGAAATTGATACAAGATTAAAACAATATTCTTCTAGTAAAATTACAGTTGATTCCTCCCAGTCTTTAGAAGATCAAGAAAGAGAAACAATAGAAAAACAACACAAAACAACAACGATTGCGGAATTTATCAGCTTACTGCGACAAGGAACCGTAACCGCCAGTCCTTATCCCATACGTCCCATGGGACCCTTAGGGAACGCGGTAACATTAGCGACAATATTTCAATATCGTTCCTTACGGCATTCCCATCGTTGGCATTTTTGGTTAGATGTGGGTTCGCCATTGTGGACTAAAGGAGGTGCTGCCACCTTATTTGGTTCGATGTTCTTTCTTCAAGAAAGATTTGCTCAACCTTGGACAGCTGAAGATGAAAAATTAGCAGAAGATTGGCGATTACAAAGGATTATAGCGGATTTGTTAGCACGGGTATCCGACAAAATTTATTTGTGTCACAGCGATTTAGCGGTAAACGGGCAAGAACAACTTGGTTCTTTGTTACCTTTGGTAAATGCTTGTATGGCGAGTGGAGAGTGACAAGTTTTCAATTATCAATCAATAATTATTAGTTATCAGCAGTAATATCAACTCCGGCTAATTACTTACTATATAACCCAATTTAAAAGATGGCGTGTATTCTACGAACGAGTGAATACTTCTTACTTATTAGTTCTTAATTTAGAATGAAATAGCCCTGCTGAGCTACTTAGCAAATTAGGAATAAAAGCGTTTTTTTTATAATAAAAATGACTTTTTTGTAAGTATTATTTCCTTGGTGAAACTTAGTTTCTATATGATTAAGTTTGTAATAGCTCTATATATTTGATTTACATATGATTATAAATACTGAATACACAAATAAAATTCATAATTACCACTGTTATAAATCAGAAGTTTCACCATTTATTTTCAACGAAAATCGACTATAAAAAAAACCATAATCATATTTTAAAGAGTATATAAAATGTAAAAATGATACTTTAAGTGGTGGCTCAGGAAATGACACTCTAGATGGTGGTGCTGGAACTGATGTTGCTGTCTACAATGGCAATTTTGCAGACTATACTTTAACTTTGTTGAATAACGGTAGTCTTCAGATAACTGGTAGTGAAGGTACAGATACTCTTAGCAACATTGAAAGACTGCAATTTGACTCTGGTGCATTTAATATTGTTACGGGAACCACAGGAAATAATTCTCTTACCGGCTCAAATAATAGCGATTATATCTTTGGTGGTTCTGGAAATGATACCTTGAAAGGTGGATTAGGTATTGACACCTTAGAAGGCGGTTTTGGCAACGATTTCATCGAAAATGCGGATGTTGCTCTTTACAGAGGTAACGCTTCAGATTACAGCTTAGAGTTGCTAAATAACGGTGATATAAAAATTACTGACGGAAACAGCAGCAATGGTAATGAAGGGGTAGATACTCTCCGTGGGGTTAGCCAAGTAGAATTTGCTTCGGGAGAGCGTTATGTGCTATCTGCGGAAGTGGTAATGACAATATCTCTAAAGTATTTCAGCAGGAATATGCTTTTGGTGGTTCAGGTGACGACACCATTGACGGGGATGGTGGAGATGATTTAATTCGAGGTGGTTTTGGAAATGACGAGCTATTTGGAGATAAAGGAACAAGTAATACTTTAAAGCTGGATGGTGACAGGGATTATGTTGTAATTAATAACGATGATTCCTTACAATTTTCTAATTTCACCGTTGAACTTTGGGTTAAACCAGAAACGACGAAAAATGGTTGGCTGCCACTGATTACCAAGCAAGCAGATAATGGTCGAGAAAGAAACTTCGGATTATATATTAGACCTAACTCCACTACTATCCATTTTTCCTTCATGAATGAGTCGGGGCAATTCCGGAGTTATAACAGTAATGCTTCGATTGCTCTTAATGACTGGAGTCATGTCTCCATGACTTATGATGGGAGTGCTTTTAAGCTTTATATCAACGGAACTCTGGATAAATCTGTTGCTGTAAGCGATAAAGTATGGCTTAACGATTATGATGTCAAAATTGGTAAAGAAATTAATGCTTATGAGGCTTTTCAAGGTGAGTTAGATGAAATTCGCCTTTGGAACCAAGCTCGTTCTGCTGAGGATATTCAAAGTAATCTTAATAATAAACTCAATGGTGATGAAACTGGATTAGTTGGTTACTACACCTTTGATGGTGCCACAGAATATAGCCGTAGGATTGCCGATGATAGCACCGGGGGAAGTTATAACTACGGACAATTGATTACGGAGGAACAATCACTCTATCTCAACGGTAGCAATGATGACGGAGTAAAGCTAACAGGTATAAACGAAGATGATGACTACGTAACAATTGCCAATAGTGGTACATTAAACTTTGCTGATGGCTTTACTCTTGAAACTTGGATTCAACCAGAAACTATTAAGACAAGCGCTTCTCGTCTTATAAATCCTACAATTCAGATGTCGGGAAGTTACAATCAAGTTTACAAAGGACAAACTATACTAGCTCAACAAGATGCTTATGTCTTAGCTGTCAATAAAGATGGGAAATTAGAGTTTACGTTCAAAAATGATAACGGTGAATACCATACTGTTACCAGTAGTAGTAAAGTTTCTCCTCTTGAATGGAGTCATGTAGCTGTAACTTATGATGGTTCAAATTCAGGCTCCAAGAACGTTAAACTATATGTTAATGGAAGACAAGAAAGCATTAAATCATCTGGGTTGGGTAGCAGTAGCAATAATATCGAGTTGGGTGCAGACTATTCCTATGGAATAACAATTTCAAAAGACTTGGAGATAAATGGTACAGTTATTAGCACTCTAAACGTAACGAATATCTATAAATACGAGACTTTTGAAGGAAAAGTAGATGAAGTTCGGATTTGGGACAAAGCTCGTAGTGCTAGTGAAATCCAAGGGAATTTAGATACCACACTCAACGGTAACGAAGCAAATTTATTTGCTTACTACAATTTTAACGATGATGTTAGCGGTGCCAGCCAAATTAGCGATATTAGTGGTAATAACCGTAATGGCATATTAGAGAAACCTACAGCAACTAAACTAGAGCTTGATGATTACGATACAGCTCCTTTAGTACAGGATAATATCCGTCGTCAAAGTACTGCCGATGAAGTATACGGTAATGAGAACAATGATTACCTAGCAGGTGGATTTGATAATGATACCCTTGATGGGGGAAGCGGAAATGACACTATTGCTGGAGGATTGGGTAACGATACATTAAAAGGTGGAAGTGGTGCAGATACCTTTATTTTCGAGCAAGCATCGGGTTCTAGTGATGTTGTTCAAGATTTTACTACCGCTGACTTGATTCAAATTGCTCCATCGGTGGGAGCTACTTCCATTAATGAATTTAGTTTCAATAGTAGCAATGGGCAATTATCTCATAAAGGTAATCTTATAGCCACCTTAACGGGAGTTAGCAGTTTTGATTTCACACAAAATCTTCTCATTCAACAGGAATTATTAGTTGATGAAAACACAGCTTGGGGTAGTGTAGTTGGTTCAGTTGCCATTAATAATCCAGCTAGCAGTAATGCCTATCAAATTGTATCTGCTAGTCAAGCGGGAATGTTTCGGATTAACAATAATGGTCAAATTATCCTTGATAACGATAATAATGCAACCAACACTGTTCCTAACGGTAGTCCCCTCAATTATGAAGAAACCTCTCAGTACACCTTAGAAGTACAAGTCACCGATAATAGCGGTAAAACTTACGTTAAAGAGATATTTATTACCGTTGAGGACATTAACGAAGCTCCAATTATTTCTCAAAATGATTCTGCTTTAACAGATGGGGTAACATTACCTACTGTTACTTTGGGTGAAAATGCCTCCAATAACACAGGTATCGTCGATTATCTCTCCTTGAGTGACCCAGATTTTGACGATGTTGCTGTATTCCGCTTTAACAAAGGGAATGGAGATGGCATTTTCAACATAGATTCTGAAACGGGTAAAATTACCGTTGCCGATAACAGCCTTCTCGACTACGAAACAAAAACCTTCCACGACTTAGAAATTATAGCGGTAGATACTGAAGGTGCTTCTACAACAGCTAATCTTCGCGTTAACGTTGAAGACGAGAATGATGCACCAGTACTAAGCGATACTACTCTCTATATCCATCAAGGTGGTACCCAAACTAGTTTAGGAGCATTTATCGGTCAAATTTCTGGTAGCCGATCGCAATGGAGATAGTCTTACCTATTCGATTCCTCCTTCAACTGTATTTCCTTTTCTCATTGACGGAACATCAGGTGAAATAGATTTCGGAAAAAATCCTGATTATAGTGACACTAGTTTTTTCAATGCTGGTGTTCAAAAACAAATAAGTGCGCTAGCATATCGCCACAGTGGCACCAACACTGCTCTGTTTCAAAATACCTCGGAAGCATATAAAGAAACCGGCACTAGTAAAACATTTGAGGTTAAAGTTAGCGACGGTGAATTGACTGATAGAGCAAACATTACCATTAAGAAAACAGAGTTTACGAGTTTAGTCACAGATTCACAATATCTCTATCTGGATGGCGTAGACGATTATGTTGATATTACTAACGAGGAAACAGAAAATGTTTTCGGACAAGGAAGTAAAGCTTTTACTATTACAGGATGGGTAAATCCCGAAACCCTCACCACTGCTACCACCAATCACAGTGTTTCTAATGTTTTCCTTGCCCGTGCTTCAGATGCTTACAATGACAACTTTGAACTAGGAATTACCAATACGGGTAATTTAAAAATTTACTTCGATACGAATGCTGGAAAATCCACAATTAGTTTAGGTAATGGAGAATTAACTACCGATGATTGGCATTCTGTAGCTTTAACCTTTGATAATGGCTTAGTTACGGCTTATTTGAACGGTAATAAGTACGAAAAAACAATCAACGGAACGATGATGGATGCAGCCGGTAACACTAACGGTTCTTCCCCGATTACCCTAGGTAGCAGTCAGCATGTTGATAATTACTATAACGGTGGTTTAGACGATATTGCAATCTGGAATAAAGCCCTAACAGTAGGTGAAATTGGCGCAAGTTTAGAAAATCAGCTTACAGGAAGTGAACTTGGACTAGTTAGTTACTACAGTTTTGATGAAGATGATAACTATGACGGTTTCGACTTTAGTGATTTCACTCCAATAGTTAGTACAAAAATTACTGATTCCAGTAGTTACGAGAATAACGGAACCTTGGAAAACGGACAAGGAGAACACATCCGAGCCAAAAATCTCCTAGATATCAATGACGATACCTCCCAAATTGAGGAAACCAAACCAGTATTAGTTGACATTGATGAAGATGGAGATTTAGACCTTGTTTTGGGTAGAGAAACCACATCCGGGACATCTAAACTAGAAGTTTATATGAATGACGGTGAAGGTAATTTATCCCTTGACAACAGTAAATTGTCCTTAGAGGATACTGGGGGAGCAACCATTGATGTTAATGATATCGGTGGAGGTGGCTCCTAAACGTTATGATACCGTTACCTTCCAACTCGATTCGGTTAATGTTGGCTCAAAAACTCAAAAGAACTTTGATTTAGGCAGTACCAGCAAAGATTTAACCAAACAAACTAAATTTGGATTGGGTAATGGTGTTTCTGTGAAGGCATCAGCAGGCGTAAACTATGATCTTGGTTTAGCAGCAGGGCTGGAAGTTAACCCAGTTACTCTCAAAGACGTTACCCTTCCCTTTGAAATTTCAGTGAATCGTCCTGATACAGTTGAAGTTGGGGACACCATCGACATTGGTACCTTTGCTTCTCTCAGCGATGATGCCTCCTTTAAAGCTACTACGCCCCATCTAGCCACCAGCATTGATTTAGACTTTGGTTTTTATCTCGGGGGAGGCTTCAAAGTGGAAACACCTGTAGGTAACAAGTCTCTTGATTTCGCCGACTTACTGGGTACTGATATTGATTTTGAATTAAGTGAAACATTTGATACTCAAAATCTCAGCCTTACCAAAAAAGTCAACCATAAATACAAGAAAGAAAATAGCGATGGTTCATCTGAATCTGGCTCAGAAAAGGAAAAACAAAGTAAATTGAATTATGCTGGTGTAAGTTTTGAAGTTCCTGACCTTGATATTAACGCTGATAAAACAACTACCAATAGTAAATCAGTATCAGGTTCAGCAACAGATACAATCCTTTCTGCTTCGCTTAATTTAGATGATATCATTTCTGACCTCCTCAAAAGGTCTTCAGTGGCTCCTCTTAAAGCCATCGGAGAATTTTGGCAACAAGACAAAACTCTTTCCATTGCTAAAATTGGATATAATTTCCTAGATTTAGCCTTAAATGCCAACATCGGCTTAAAAGTTGATTATAAGGTCAGTTTTGACGATATTACTGGAACCCTTCATGTTGAAAATGGGAGTGGTGGTTATACTCAATATACAGGTAGCTATGATGACCTCCGAGGAGGATTTTCAGGCATTAACGTTGATAACGGGGTTGACGATGACGGAAAGTTAGACTACTACATTGATTTTGAGTTAGTTAATCCCAAACTAACCACTAAAATTGGTCTTGCTTTAGATAGTATCGATTTTGATATTGATATCCTTGAAGGTTCTGTGAAGCTCAAAAATGCTGGAGCAATAAAAAAAGACTTTGCACTATTTTCCGATTCTTTCGATATTGTCAAGCCCAATTTAGACTTTACTATTTCCAGCAACACCACAAATTTGAATGGCTTTGGTTTAGCACGTCATTCTGGTTCAATTGAGATTATCTAATATCAAGTTTGATATCGCATTCCTAAATCCGAAGTGAACCTTGAGAAACCCGGTTTTTTTGATAAAGCCGGGTTTTCTGGCATCTATCCCTCTTCTAACCTACATAATTCACGGGGTGAGAAGCATCCCAAAACCTGACTCAGTGAAGAATTTTGAATTGTAACTATAAATATAAAATCGAATAAAAATGATAATTATTCTATAAATTAAAAATATACGCGATAAAGCTACATTCTTGAACTTGATTTTTATCCCTATTAATACCCCATAGATAAATCCGGGGGCTTTCTTCACCGTTGATCTTTCAATTTTTATCATCAATTAATTGAGGGGTTCCCGCTCATTAATTAATTTCTAATTAATTCATAATTGATCAATTATGAATTATGAATTAGTAATTCCGCAGGTAAATATATTTAAGTATTGATCTAGATTAGTTTTGGGTTTGTAGTATAGGGCAAAGCAAAAACCAAACTTTTCCGTAGTTTTGCGGTAGAGTACAACCCAAAAGTAAAGTTAAGCTTCAGTATAAATGAAATATTTTCAAATTAAAATTACTAATGCTCTTACCTAGACAACAAATAAATTGTTTTTTCTTCATATTTATAAATCTTAACTTTTCCATGTATTTGAATAATAATTAATTATGGAATCTAGAGAATCTGTAGATTTAGATTTACGAAAATTTTGGTACATCATTAAGCGACGTTGGATACCGGCTACACTTATATTTTCCATTTCAGTTGGAGCCGCAGGAGTACTAGGCTCTTTTGAGAAACCAGTTTTTCAAGCTCAAGGTAAGCTTTTGATCAAAAAAATAAACCAGACTTCTGCTTTAACAGGGTTAGGAGAACAAATTGGACAATTGGAAGGATTAGATATAAAAAGTAGCCCTATAAATACAGAAATAGAAGTAATTAGTTCCAAACCTCTGTTAATTAAAACAATAAAAAAATTAAATCTCAAAGATGATAAGGGTGTAGCGCTTCAACCAAAGAAGCTTGCACAACTTATTCAGCTTACAGCAATTCCAGCAACTGATGTTTTAGCAATTTCTTATGAAAGTAAGAATCCTAAAGAATCAGGAGCAGTTGTTAATGAGTTAATGAACCTGTATATAGAAAATAATATCCAAACAAATAGGGCTGCGGCTGTTGCTGCTGGTGATTTTATAGCCAAGCAGTTACCTGAAACAGCAAGCAAAGTTCGTCGATTAGAACAAGCTTTACGTGGCTTTCAGCAGCAAAATAATGTAATTTCCTTAGAAGAAGAATCTCGAAATGCTGTAGCGATTCAGAAAGATTTAGAAACTAAAATTACTGAAACAAGAATAGCTTTAGCAGAAGTAACTGCTCGCGCTCAAAGCCTTGAGAGAAAAGTCGGCAGAAATTTCCAAGATGCCATAAATACTGACGCTCTCAAAAGTTCTACAGGGGTACAGCAGGTTTTAGAAAATTTGCAAAAGGTAGAACAAGATTTAGCAGTAGCCCAAACTCGTTTTTTTGCTACACATCCAAAAATAGGAGATTTAACCAGTCAGAGAAATGCTCTGCAAAATTTATTAAACAAGAGAGTTGCAGAATTAACTAAAAATAATATTAGAATAGATGCCCGAAATTTACAGATAGGTGAAGTCACGCAAAAATTAACAGAAGAACTAACAATATCTCAAGTTGAAAGTGTAGCTCTGGAAAATCGGCTTAATTCTTTATTCACAGCATTTAAAATTCATCAACAAAGAATCAAAGTTTTACCATTTTTAGAGCAGGAAGAAAAGAAATACAAACGACAACTGGAAACTGCTAGAATCATTCATGAAAATCTTTTAAAAAAGCTACAGGAAGTAAGAGTTACGGAAAACCAGAATATTGGTAATGCTCGAATAATTGAACCTGCTTTTGTAACTAAAAAGTCTACAAAATCAACTAAAATCATGTTTTTGATTTTAGGAGGTGCTTTAGGAACTTTAATTGCAACAGCAATAGTTGTTTTACTGGAATTAAAAGATAGATCTCTTAAAACCCTTCAAGAGATTAGAAAACTATTTGGATATACCTTACTTAGCACTATACCTGCTTTGAAACAGAAATCTTATCTAAATCTCAAGGATACAAATGCACCAAGTGTACCCGATATACCTGTAAGAGATAATCCCAATTTACCAATTGCAGATGCATACCGGATGCTTCAAGCTAACTTAAAATTTATTAGTTCAGATAAACCATTACAAGTAATTGTAGTTACAAGTTCTGTTCCAAAAGAAGGTAAATCTACCATTTCAGCCAATTTAGCAGCAGCGATCGCACAATTAGGACAGAGGGTATTGCTTGTAGATGCAGATATGCAAAATCCTATACAGCATCATTTATGGGGTGTGACTAACACTAAAGGATTAAGCGATATAATCATTGGTCAAGTTGAATTTGAAACTGTTATTAGTGGAGGAATGCTTTGTCTAGATGTATTAACAGCAGGAATAATGACTCCCAATCCTCTATTTCTAATCGATTCTAGAAAAATGGAATCCCTAATTGAAGATTTTAAAAACACTTATGATTTCGTCATTATTGATGCACCATCTTTAGAAATGAGAGCAGATGCCCTGGCTTTAGGCAAAATGGCGGATGGTGTATTATTGGTAACACGTCCGGGAATACTTACAGCTGCTAATGCTAACACCGCTATAGAGGCTTTAGAACGTTCGGGACAAAATGTACTGGGTATGGTAGTTAATGGTTTAATTCCGGAAAACGAATCGAGTAGCTATTTCTATTATGGGAAAAATTACTCAGATAAAGATAATTCATATCAAGAAGTTATCAAATAAAAATCTTATTAAATAACTATTTTTATTTAAATTTTTTAAGGATAGATTTTATCAATGGAAGGATTACGCAAGCTTTTAGGAAATTCTTTTTCTTTACTATTAAATCGTTTAACACAGAGTATTACAACTTTCATATTAGTTGCATCAATTGCTCGAATTTTGGGAGCTTATGAATTGGGGCAATATATGCTTGCCTTTAGTTATTATTATGTGTTTATGACTTTAGCTTCTCAAGGATTCAAAACCCTGTTTACGCGGGAACTAGCACGCAATCCAACAGAAACATCATCTTATTTAATTAGCGGTACTTTTTTACAGTTTTTATTTAGCATCACTGGTTATGGTGTGCTGGCGTTTGTAGTATATCTTCTTCCTTACAATCAAGATACTTCTATAGTTTGTTATGTTATAGGTTTAGCTATCATCCCCTTTTCTCTTTCCAATGTCACCGAATCTATCTTTCAGGCACAAGAGAAAATGCACCTCATTGCTGTTAGCACGATACCAGTTTATATATTACGGGTAGTAGTGATGATTTGGGCAATGAATCAGAAACATGATATCAGTATTGTTTCAGCAATTATGGTAGCTTCGGAATGCTTAGTATTTTTAATTCAATGGTGTTTTATAACGCAATTCATTCAATATAAATGGCAACTAGATTGGAAGTTTATGTGGGATACTACTAAGGCTTCTGGTGCATTTATAGTAATTGAAGGTATATCCGTTCTCGGTTATAGACTTCAAGTTTTTATTCTTTCTTTATTAGGTGGCGAATTACTTGTAGGATTATATGGTGCAGTTACACAATTAATGCAGCCTTTTCAAATTATTTCTCATAGTCTTGTTTTAGCTGTGTTTCCAAAAATGACGAAAGCCATTGATTCAGGAAAAGATAGTCAGCGCCAAATTACACAAATCACTATAGAAATATTATTGATTGTAGCTTTACCTTTAGTTGTCGGACTTGCATTTATTGGTAAAGATTTGCTTATTTTACTTTATCATGACCCAAGCTTTGCAGAAGCAGAATTTGCTCTGAATGTTTTCACTTTGGGATTAATTGCTGCATCCTTTACAGCACCGCTGAGTTATTTATTAGTAGCAAACGGATTTGAAAAGGTTAATCTTTGGCAAGTTTTTATTACGACTATATTAGATTTTTTAATAAGTATAGTACTTGTTCCTCACTATAAATTAAATGGTACAGCAGTCACAGTAATTTTTACTGATTTTGTAGCTTTATTTATTTATGTCTATGAGGTTTACAGGCGATTATTTTCATTACAATTATGGTCTACTATTTACCGTCCTCTAATCGTAAGTTTTTTAATGATACCTGTTTTCTTAATTTTACAAAAATTTAGCTTAAATATTATATGGACTATGGTAATTTCGACTTTTAGTTACTTTTTATTTGTCGGTATTTTAGTAATTTATACTGTTTACCACTCTAATGATGAATGGGCTAAATTATTACTTAAACGGAAATAGCATTGCTATCTCAAGTTTTAAGTTCGATCAAAAAGGTAATAACTAGGTCAGTAAGAAAAATTTAGCTTTTGACAAGGCAATAGGCATTTTTTTTACAACTACCAAGAATATTATACCTTAGATTATTCTTTAGATTATTCTGGTACTTTAATCTGGTACTTTAATAAAATTTTTCCAAGTAACTCTAAATAATTAATCAAAAACGTAATCAAAAAGTTAATTTAAAAGTTAATTTAAAAAAACATTGTAAATTAGGGGAATAAGATTCAAAATGAAAGTAGCTTTATTACATTTTTGCTTCTACGAATACACAGTTCAATTAGCTAATGCTTTAGTCAATTATGTTGATTTAACCTTAATTCATCCGCAACAATTAACTGCACAAACACAAGATTTACTCGACCCACGGATTCAAGTAATTACTTTTAATAAATATCGCATTCGCGATCCCCGTAATTTATCTGCAATGGGTAAATTAATTAGTATTATCCGTAAAATACAACCCGATGTATTGCACGTTCAGGAAACTAACGATCCTTGGTACGATTTTACATTGTTCCTCAATAAAATGCCTCCTTTAGTGACAACAATTCACGATGTATTTCGTCACCCTGGAGACAAAGATAACGTCATAGGTTCCGAGTATACTCGACAGATTGCATTTTGGCGATCGCAACAGTTAATTGTTCACGCCAATTTGCTCAAACAGGCTCTAGTTGAACAGTTTAGAGTCCCTCAACAACGGGTATGCGTTCTTCCTCACGGAGAATTAGGTAGTTTATATCAGCGGTTAGCATCTGATACCAATACAGTCAGAGAAGCTTACACACTGTTGTTTTACGGACGTATTTGGGCTTACAAAGGTTTAGTTTATTTGCTCGAAGCAATGCCATCAATAATAAAACGCATTCCTGAAGTTAAACTGATTATTGCTGGAAAGGGAGATAATTTACAAGAATATTTTCCTAATGGCTGCGACGAAGAGCATTATGAAATCCTTAATCAATATATTCCATCAGAAGATGTGTATAGTCTTTTTCAACGCAGTACGGCAGTAATTTTACCGTATATAGAAGCATCTCAGAGCGGTGTTGCATCTTTAGCTTATGCAATGGGTACTCCAGTTATTGCTTCTGAAATCGGTGGTTTGGCTGAAATGATTTATTCGGAACAAGACGGATTATTAGTTCCTCCTAAAGACGTTGACGCTCTTGCTAATACGATTATTCGTTTATTAGAGGACACTCAGTTACAAGATCAAATAAGAACTGCAGCATTACATCGCTGTCAAAATGATTTGAATTGGTCAAATATTGCCGCTCAAACAATTGAAGTTTATCGTAAAGCAATTTATCTCAAAAACACTAATCGGTGATAATAATGAGAAAACTTTTATTATTTACCGAAGAAGCATTTACAGTTGCATCTTTACTGCTTTATTCAGGAGGGCCATTAACTCTTATTTTATCTAATGGAGCAAATGAAGGTGATGATTCTGGAGAAACTAATACTTCTTTAATTTTAGTACTATTCTTTTTTAATTATCTGATAACTTTTTTTCTACTTATCCTTCGGTGGAAAAAAGTAATATGGGTAATGAAGAAAGAAAAAATTATTTTATTATTAGTAGGAATTGCTGTTTTTTCTTTTGTTTGGTCTTATCTTCCAAAGAAAACTTTAACTCGTGGAATTGCAATAATTGGAACTACTTTATTTGGAATATATTTAGCATCACGCTACACCATCAAACAACAGTTAGAACTCCTAGGCTGGATGTATGGAATTGCTGTAATTTTCAGCTTTGTATTTATTGTAGCAATCCCCAATTGGGGTATTATGAGTGGAATTCATGAAGGCAGATGGCGAGGTATTTATAACCATAAAAATACTCTTGGTAAAGTTATAGTTCCAGGTATTACCGTCTTTTTATTATTGGCTTTTAATTCTAAAAAATATAGTTGGTTGTTCTGGATGGGTTTTAGTTTAGCTTTTATTCTTTTAGTACGTTCTAGCTCAACAACTTCTTTACTTAATGGAGTATCTTTAATTGCGGCATCTATATCTTTCCGAATATTTCGCTGGCGAGATAATTTTATGGTACCTAGCACGATTGTAATGGCCAGTTTCGGTACAATATTCTACGTAATTGTGTCTCTAACTACGGAAGCCATACTCAAAGCCCTTGGTAAAGATACCACACTTACCGGTCGTGGAGATATGTGGCCCTATATCTTTGAAATGATTGGACAAAAGCCTTTTTTAGGTTATGGTTATGGTGCGTTTTGGTATGGGCCAGATACTCCCTCTTTCTACATTTGGCAAGCAACTGGCTGGACTCCTCCTAATTCTCACAATGGCTTTTTAGACTTATGGTTGCAAATAGGATTATTAGGGTTATTAATATATCTATTTGGGTTTTTGGTTATCACTTTACCCAAAGCATTTTACTGGCTGCGAGCAACTAGAACTTCTGAAGGATTTTGGCCTTTAATATATATGACTTATATGTTTTTGGCAAATATCAGTGAAACTACGCTGATGATACAAAATGATATCTTTTGGGTAATTTACGTTGCAATTGCTTTTTCAGTACAAATATCACCAGAACGTCAAAAAACATTAACTACATGAATTTACTTTTAAGTATTTATGATTTAAAAGTTTGGTTTTTAATTATCTTTTATGGGTATTTTCTCTTCCCTCTTTTAAAATTTTTCATTATCTCTACATAATATATATTATCGATATATCTAAATTTGTAACTGAATTTTATATGTGATTTAATTCGCATAATAAGTATGACTTTAGTCATTTCAGTTATCAGTTATCAATTATCAAGTACCCGGCTTGAAAATCGAGGGGCCGGCCGGGAAAATTTTTTTTTCTTTCCACGGATTATCGATGGCTTGTATCCTGTTTCTTTTTTGGTCAAAAAAATGTACTTAGCATTTTTGATATTAATGACTATTTTAAGTATATTCTCTAAAGAGATACCAGAATATTTTTGTTATAAACTATACATACAATAAATGCATTTTCTAAAAACTACACATCATGTCTGATACAAATTTAGAATACTGGCAACAAAAACTCAGCACTAGACTGCCAGTTTTAGAACTAACTACAGATAAATTAAGAAGCTCTAATCAAGATTATTGTGTTGGTATAGAAACCTTTATTTTTTCTCAAGAACTTTGTAAATCTCTGATAACTTTAAATAAAAGCTCTGAAAATAAATTATTTTCAACTTTATTAGCAGCTTTCAAATGTCTACTTTATAAATATACTGGTGAAGAAGATATCATTGTTGGTTCTTATATTCCCCAAACTGATAATTCCCATTTTAATACATTAGCTTTCAGGTCTAGTGTATCTGGAAATCTGTCATTTATTGAATTATTAAAAAAATTAAATCAAGTAGTAACCGAGGACTTGAAATATCAAGATTTCTCTTGGGAAAAACTTGTAGAAAAATTATCTACAACAGAAAATCAAAATGATTCAGGCATTTTCCAAGTTATGTTTAGCTTGCAAGATGCTTCTACAATAAATAAATCCTCACCAATTGACATTGATAAATTTGAATTAGATCTGTCTTTCTTTGTAGTTGAAGCTCAAGAAGGCTTGAAAGGAACGGTAACATATAATCAAGAATTATTTGAGCCGCAAACCATCAGAAGAATGGTTGGTCATTTTGAGAATTTACTTACAGCTATTGTTGAAAATCCCGATGGCAAAATCAAAGAACTGACTATTTTAAGCGAAGCCGAACGTCACCAAATTTTAGTAGAATGGAATCAAACAGGATTTGATTATCCTCGCGACAAATGCATTCATAACTTGTTTGAAGAACAAGTAGCCAAAACACCGGATGCTGTAGCGGTAATATTTCAAGAGCAACAACTTACTTATCGAGAGTTAGATAATCGCGCCAATCAACTGGCAAATTATCTACAAACTTTAGGAGTAAAACCAGATAGCCTCCTAGGTATTTGTATCAACCGCTGCTTGGAGATGATAGTGGGAATATTAGGCATACTCAAAGCAGGTGGTGCTTACATACCCTTAGATCCGGCTTATCCTCAAGAGCGTTTATCTCATATGCTGGATGATTCCCAGGTATCCGTTTTATTAACTACAGAGAATCTACTGTCTGGGCTACCAGAAAATAAGGCGCGGCAAATCTGTTTAGATAAAGATTGGGATAATCTAATTGCTCAACATAGTCAACAAGCTCCTTTAACTGCTGTTAATCCCAATAACTTAGCCTATATAATTTACACCTCCGGCTCCACTGGTAAATCTAAAGGAGTGATGATTGAACATAATTCTTTAGTTAATTTTACCCAGACAGCAACTAGAGAATATAGAATTAATCATCGCGATCGCATTTTACAATTTGCATCGATTAGTTTTGATGTTGCAGTGGAGGAAATGTATCCCTGTCTTACTTCTGGTGCTACATTAATACTACGAACCGACGACTTTTTAACTTCTGGTTCTGGGATGCTGCAAAAATGTCATGAATTGGAATTAACAGTATTAGATTTACCTACTGCATACTGGCATCAATTAGCATCCGATTTGGCAACAGCAGAATGCGTTGCACCTCCCTCATTGAGATTGGTAATTATCGGTGGAGAAGCGGTAATTCCAGAGAAAGTTAGAACATGGCGAACATCTTTTAAGAACAATCAATGTCCGGAATTGATTAACACTTACGGACCTACAGAAGCAACTGTAGTCGTTACCAAATGTAAATTATCTGAGTCCATAAATGAACATACTGGACAAATAGAAATGACCATTGGACGACCTTTTGATAACGTACAAATTTATATTCTCGATTCTTGTCTGAATCCAGTTCCCATTGGAGTCCCTGGAGAATTACATATCGGTGGTGTTTCTGTAGGACGTGGTTATTTAAATAGACCGGATTTAACCGCAGAAAAGTTTATTCGAGATCCGTTTAATCCCGGAATGCGGATGTATAAATCTGGAGATTTAGCCCGTTTCCTCCCTGATGGTAATATTGATTTTCTCGGCCGTATCGATCATCAAGTTAAGATTCGCGGTTTTCGGATTGAATTAGGGGAAATAGAAACTATTCTCAATCAACATTCTGCTGTTAAAGAAGCTATTGTCATTCCTCAAGAATATGAAGCTGGTGATAAACGCTTGATAGCTTACATTGTTCCCCGAAATGCTCAACCACCTGGAAATAAAGAATTAAAAGATTTTCTTAAAAACAGGTTACCGCAATATATGATACCGTCAGGGTTTGTCATTTTAGAGGCTTTACCCCTAACACCAAACGATAAAGTAGATCGTCGTGCCCTTCCCAAACCTGATAAAACAAACCTCAATCTTGAAGAAGAATATCTATCAGCTCGCAATGACGTAGAACAGAAATTAGTAAAACTTTGGGAACAAGTTTTTGGCATTCAACCAATTGGCATCAAAGATAACTTCTTTTCATTAGGCGGTAACTCCCTGATGGCTACATCTATGGTGGTAGAAATTGAGAAAATATTTGATAAAAAACTTTCTCAAGGAATATTTTTTAAAGCATCAACAATTGAAGAATTAGCAGCAATTATTACCCAAAAAGAAACTGTTAACGAAACCGTTATCACAATTAATTCCAATGGTATAAAACCACCTTTATTTATCATTGCGAAAAACGGTTACTTGTATCAACAAATGATAGAGTATTTAGATACAGAACAGCCGGTGTATATTTTACAGGAGCCGTTAGATGAAGCTCCAGAAATGGCATCTCGTTGTATACAGCAAATACAGAAAATTCAGCCACAAGGTCCCTATAATTTAATCGGTCATTCTTACGAAGGTTTAGTTGCTTACGAAATTGCCCTGCAATTATACGCAGAAAACGAAAAAGTCGGTTTTTTAGGAATGCTTGATACTCCTATTCCAGAAGTAGAAGATTTAGCAGATAAAACATCATGGCAAAAGCGTTATCAACGATTAAAAACAGTTTTTAAACTCCCTCTGAGAGATATAATCAACTTTGTCAAAGAGCGAATAGAATACAGAATTAGCAAAAAGTTGTATCCCTTATTATCGCAACTTGATAAATTTACCGATGCATATGAACTAAAGCCATTACCAGGTAAGATAACAATTTTTTCAGCCGTATTTGAGTTTTACGCACTTGAAGATCCTAATTTTGGTTGGGATAAATGGGCTGCTGATGGAGTAGAAATATATGACATTCCTGGTACTCATCGCTCTATGCTATTAAAGCCAGATAATGCCAAACTTATTGCCAAACAACTTGCCGATTGTTTAAGCGGATGTAATGCGTCATAAATAAAATTTACCCCATATTTGGGATCATCCTCTAAGAAAATAGAATATCTTGTTAGTTAGTAGTAAGGGCTTAAGCCCTTTTTTTTGTATCAAAAAATAGCAACAAAAGCTGCTGCTTAAAAGTTGAGATTTATTTACCCAGTTTTGAGTATCTGTTGTTTTAATAGATTATTATTTTTCCGAAATAAAGTAGTATTAAATGTTGTTTTTATTCCATTCATGATTAATTTATGTAATTTTACTGATGTACAAATCATACATGTATGCGATTCTGAAATGAGAATAAAATTAGCAAAAATCTCCGGATTTTATTACGCTGCAAAATTTAACCAAAAATCTTTTTTCAAAAATTCTTTCAAAAATTCTTTCAAAAATTCTTTCAAAAAATAATTTACATATTAGACACGACAAATGAACAAGTTAAATATTCTGATGCTGGGTGCTAGCCTTGAACAAAACGGAGGCATAGCAACCGTTGAAAAACTCATGCTTAAACATGCTGCTAAGGATATTGAGTTTCAACATATAACTAGCCATGATGAAGGCACCATTTTGCATCGAATCAAAGTTTTTATCAAAGCTTTTCTAGTACTCTTGTGGAAATTATTAATTAACAAAGCTGATATCGTACACGTTCATATTTCTGACGGCGGCAGCTTAGTAAGAAAAGCTGCGATCGCTTTAATTGCTTTAATGTTCAACAAGCCGGTACTGATGCACGCTCACGGTGCTGAATTTCATGTCACTTTCTCTAAACTTCCTCCATGGGCACAGTCAGTTTTCAGTAAGATATTCCGTCGCTGCGATGATTTTATTGTTCTTTCTAAAACTTGGGAAGAATACTATATAAGCAACTTGGGATTGAATGAAAAAAAAGTTTCAGTTTTGCCCAATCCTACCGAATTACCCGCTGAAATTCCAACACGAAACAATGCTGCATTAATCAAATTCGGCTTTTTTGGAAGAGTCGGCTCTCGTAAGGGAACATTTGATTTAATTAAAGCCTTCGCTCAAATGCCCTCTTATTTAAAAGAAACTTCAGAATTAATCGTTGCCGGAGATGGAGATATTGAAGAAGCACGTAGATTAGTTGAAAGTCTAAATCTGGAAAATAAAGTTCAATTTCTGGGTTGGATAGACTCTGAAACTAGAGATAAAATACTTGCTGATATCGATGTATTTGTTTTACCTTCCTACAACGAAGGTTTGCCAATGGCTCTTTTAGAAGCTATGGGTTGGGGTTTACCTGTAATCGTTACGCCGGTGGGTGGTATCCCTGAGTTAATCACTTCCACAGAGAATGGTTTGTTAGTTAGGCCAGGAGATATCCAACAGCTATCTAAAGCAATGCAAGAATTAATTGAGAATAAATCTTTGAGAACCTCTTTAGGAAAGGCAGCGAGAAAAACAGTTACTCCTTTTGATGTTAGAAGCTACTCCAGTAAACTCCATGAAATCTATCACTCGGTGCTAGAGTCTAAATCCAAAAAATCTCTTGTACCTGCTGTTAAAATTTAACATTTCAAAGATACAGAATTAGCAAATTTAGAAACTTGATTGGAAAACTTTGAGGATAAATTATGAGAGTGAATATTTGCGGAGTCGAAATTGATAACTACAGTTTTAATGATGTAGTAGAGCGTATTGTAAACCATGCTCAAAAAAGTTCTACTCCTTCTTATGTCGTGACTCCCAACGCACAACACGTTTTAAGCCTTCAACGCGATGCTTATTTTCGCCATATTTATGAAAAAGCTTTTTTAGCTGTACCGGATGGTGTTTCATTATTATGGTCTGCTAAGTTCTTGAAAACACCTTTAAATGGGCGCGTTAATGGTACTGATTTGTTTGAAAAACTATCTGCTGTTGCCGAACAAAAAGCATTGAAAATATTCTTACTCGGTGGTAGAGCAGGCGCTGCCCAAGCGGCTAAAAAAACTTTGCAAGCACGCCATCCAAATATCAAAATAGTTGGAACCCACTGTCCACCCTATGGATTTGAATCGCAACCGGAAGAACTAGCTCTGATTAATTCTAAAATTAAAGCCACTGCACCAGATATTCTGTTTGTAGGATTAGGCGCTCCCAAACAAGAAAAATGGATATATGAAAATTATCAAGAATTAGGAGTGCCTGTTTCTTTAGGTATCGGAGTCAGCTTTGAGTTAGTTAGTGATATGGTACAAAGAGCGCCTTTATGGATGCAAAAATGGGGATTAGAATGGTTATTTCGCTTGATTGTAGAACCAAAACGTTTGTGGAAACGTTACGTTATGGGAAATCCCCAATTTATGTGGTTGGTAATCAAACAACGACTTGGTTTTTATAAGCTTGCTTAGAAATTATCGATGTCTCAAAAAATGTCTCAAAAAATGTTTCAAAATAATTTCTCAAGAAACATGTTAACTAGACGAAAATTTCTATATAGTTTAGGGGCTTTAACAGCAATGGGTACTGTATTTCTAGGTAAAGACGAGTTGAAACGTCAGCAAGTTCTTGCTTTAGACGATCCAAATGCTGAATACATCAAATATCCTGGGGATACCTCTCTCAAACAACGTGCGCGCAACAAAAACCTGATTTTTGGAGCCGCTATACGCTACGATCAACTCTCGAAGGATAAAGAATATGCTCAAAGTGTGAGCAAAGAATGTGGAATTCTGGTTCCCGAATGGGGATTAAAATGGTCGGTATATCCATATATTTTACGTCCAACACCTGAAACTTTTGATTTTACAGCAGCAGATTGGATGCTTTATTTTGCTCGCATGTACCACATGAAATTTAGGGGACATACTTTAGTCTGGCATCTATCTTTACCTGATTGGTTTGAAAATACAGTCAACTCTCAAAATGCCAGAACTTTTTTAGAACAGCACATTAAAACGGTTGTTAGACGTTATAAAGGACGAGTACATTCTTGGGATGTTGTCAATGAAGCCATCGAAATCACAGATGGACATCCTGACGGTTTAAGGAAAACGCCCTGGTTGGAGTTCCTTGGAGAAGATTATATAGAGCTTGCTTTTCGTTTAGCCCATGAAGCCGATCCAAAGGCAATCTTAGTTTACAACGATTATGGTTTAGAGTACGACATAGCTGAAGATGAAGCCAAGCGAAATGCGGTTCTTAAACTTTTAAAACGGTTAAAATCTAGAGGAGCTCCTATTCATGCTTTAGGTATTCAAAGTCATTTAGACGCTGGCGGAACCAATTTTAATCCTAAGAAATTTAGAGATTTTCTGGCTGAAGTTGCTGATATGGGCTTGGATATTATGATTACGGAACTCGATGTTGCAGACACAGATTTACCAAAGGATATAGAAATACGCGACAGAATAGTTGCTAAAACTTATAGCGATTATTTAAAAGTTGCTTTGGAACAACCAGCAGTAACTACTGTTATCACCTGGGGGTTAAGTGACAAATATACTTGGTTAAATGAATTTTATCCCCGCTCTGATGGTGCATTACTTCGTCCTTTACTCCTCGATCGAAATGGGCAACGTAAGTTTGCTTGGAATGCCATCGCCCGTGCTTTTGATGCAGCACCAAGCCGTTAATTTGAATTGTGCTTTAATTGCAGTTTAGTTTTTCTGTATTTAACAGGATTTTTAACCATTATCTCGGATTATCACCTCTTAAAAAGGGAGGTTCAAGTCCTTTAAGGGCGATTTAGGGGGATCTGAAAGTCTGCGAGTTTTATTTATAACTTTCCAAACATCCTCTAAGTAAGTCGGCGTAAAAAATTAAACTGTTTGAGATAAAAAAAATAATCACAATTTTTTGATTTTATTAAGCGAGCTTATTGCTCGTTTTTTTATATCTTTGAATTGCCATATTTTTTGTCTATTTACAATCAAAAATATGGTTTTGATTAAAAATATTTTGTCTACTTATCATTCATAAAAATATATGAAGTATTTGTAAATTTGTGTTTGTTAAAAACAAAATTTTCATCAAGAGTTTTTTATGGTTTTTTATAAAAAATTATGTCACAAACATGTCACAAATTTAAATTAAAATTTGAATAGAGCTAGTTAATAAGTTATAAAAAACGATGTCTTTGGTTAGTGAATTATCAGGAAACAACAATCCCCTAGACTTACGGGCACCATCTTTAACACAATTACGTAAAAGAATTGGTTCAATATGGCTTCGTAGAATCAGTCTTGTTGCTGTAGACGCAATCTGTCTAGGTTTAGCTTGGAAGATAGCACAAATTTATACATGCTTTAATATTGATTGCTTTGAGGAAAAAAATTCGTTTTTTGTGTTGTCAATAATTGCAATTCAAATTTGCCTTATTGCAACCAGAGGATTATATGAAGCTGGAGATAAGCGGCGCGACTATTTTCGCTTAATAAAAACAGTCACATTTTCCTATTTTTTGCTACTACTTTTCGGATATTTATATTTACAAGATAATTTATTTTCTCGAGAAACTTTCATTACAGTTTGGTTGTTGAGTGTAGGGTTAATTTCCTCGGGGAGATTTATGGTAGACACTGCCATAATGCGTCTGAGAAAGCAAAATTTAATTACTTGTCCAACTTATCTAATCTGTTCTCTAGAAGAGAAGAATAAAGCTACCGAACTCTTAGAAAAAGAGAACTGTTATAACCTTATAGGTTGGAAAAATGTTGAATTAATCGCTTCATCAAAAGGTCATTTAGCTGCGACTATCGATGAAATTATCCGTGGAGGAGTAGCAGAAGTTTTTGTCTGTTCCTGGCAGTCAATAGAAAATAGAATGTATCTTTACTGGAAATTACGAAATGCTGGGGTTATCTTACACATTTTACCAATTGAGTTAGAAGCTGTAGAGCAAAGGTTGGAATTAAGAATGCTTGGTGGCATTCCAATATTGAATTTTATGCCTCCAACTATTACAGGTAGTGATTTCTGGATAAAACGGTACTTTGATTTTTGGAGTTCGGCACTGTTTGTTTTATTTGCATCACCAATTTATCTGTTAATTGGTTTACTTATCAAATTAGATTCTCCAGGGCCAATTTTCTACAAGCAAACTCGCGTTGGTTTACATGGAAAATCTTTCCAAGTCTGGAAATTCCGGACGATGGTGACGAATGCAGATCAATTACAAAAACAGCTAGAAGCACAAAACGAAACAAAAGATGGAATTCTGTTTAAAATGAAAGATGATCCCCGCATTACTAGAGTTGGTAAATTTCTGCGTCGATATAGTTTAGATGAGTTTCCTCAATTATTTAATGTTCTATTCGGAGAAATGAGTTTAGTAGGGCCTCGTCCTTTACCTGTAAGAGATGTAGGAAAGTTTTCCCAACACCATTTTATTCGTCAAGAAGTTCTTCCTGGAATTACAGGTTTATGGCAAATCTCGGGACGTTCAGATATTCTCGACTTTGAGAAAGTAATTGGCTTAGATAAAACCTACATGGAGAATTGGTCTCTTGCTTTAGATTTGCAGATTATTCTACAAACTATCAAGGTTATTTTGCAGAAAAAAGGTGCTTATTAAAAAAAAGTTTTTTTCCTCTCATTTACGTTGACAAAAGTAGTATATACAGCACATTTCATCTTAATGAGGTACATTATCAGGGGCTTTATCTACCATTATCACAAGACTTTTAAAATATATTACTGAACTTCATTTATATGAAAAGTGTTGTATGTTTTTTGGTTAAATTGCAATACACGACAACAAATAATCTAGAATGTAGAGATGGTAATTATCACTTCTCTACATTTTTGATTTCACTATATCCACTGCTCTGCGGTTCGTCAGTTTCAATATTTATCACATAAAAAAAAGACGTTGCCATACAACGTCTCATCCCAGGATTTATGATTAAATTGAGATTTTTTTATATCTTTCCTTGCTTGATAAAAAGTCGCTTGAGTTGAGTTGCCATATCTATCAAACCATAGGGATAATAGCCGAAAGACATCCTATCTTCGCGGCAAAATTTTTATTTTCGTAAATAAATTCGCTGTAGTCAGCTAAATCATCGATTCCAACCAAATTAAGGATAATTTCAGTTGCTAACCAAAAAGATATTTTTACTAATAATTTTTGCCAACGTATATTCATAACTCCCTCTCTTGACTAATAAAGTCGGAAAGATAATTTGTAAACCCTTATTTATGTATTAGTGTCAGAAAAGGAATCTTATGCAGTTGGGGATTGATATATCGGAAAATTAATTCTGTGTTGTTTTCAATATTAATTTCAGACAGGTAGGGATACCCACCCCACAATGCTTTCATAGAGCGCGTATCGCGGGGGGCGGCTTCAAGTTGGTGTTTTGGTAAAGTAATCTGAGCATCTCGATTCTTCCGGTTGTTTGAGTCTCCCTTTTAAACAAGAATCCCCTTCCATTAATGGATGGGGAGTCTCAAGACATTCATGAAAATGTTTAAATCAATGAAGCACCCCGGAAATGCGGAAATTCTAAACCAACCAATGAAATAAATTCAATCAAATAGTGATTGATAGACGGGTTAAATACACCCGTCTTTTTATTTAACGTAAAATATAGCGTACCTATCCGAAGCGAACTAAACTGTATACTTTAAAAGTTGACCATTATTGAAGAAAATAAGGTATATCAACTATTGATTCAAACCCAATTAATCTCTCAATAAATCTTGTAATTTATTATCAACTACTTCAATATACCCAGAATTGTTAATTGTTTCTGCAGATAATTTTCCGCTATCAATACCATATTGAACTACATCTTTACCACTGATTTCGCCAAATTGAACCTCATTCAATAATGAATTGTAACCAGAAAGACCTTTTAATTGTCCTCTATACGCAAGTGATACTAACTTAAAAGGAGTGACATTTGTTACTACTTCGTCTTGTGTAACGTTGGAATCCACGTCTGTTTCGTTTGCAAAAGCGGGTAGTGCAGCGGTAGTTCCAATTAAAATTGTTCCGATGGCAGCAAGCATTAAACGTACCATAATTTCGCTCCTCTATTTAGTACCTAATGGAATTCAATTTGTTTTCCTTGATTTACATGATGATGCATTAAACTGAGAATCCAATAAATGCTAGATGAAAAATCCATGAGAGGTTTTTGAGAAATCCCGAAGTACATTAAGTGTAATTTAATGCTATTACTGACTTTTGACGAACGCCCAGCGTTTGACTACCTATCAAAGTAAAATAAATTACATAATAATTACCAGTTATGGTTGATTACCAGAGTATTTACAAGAATTCCTACAGAAAAACATCTCCACTCCACAGATGAAGCTATAAAGATTGGAGAGGTAATTTGGCGGACATCATATAAAACATGATTTAATTAAAATTTCTTAACACTTCGATTAATTTCTCAATATGACTCGCTTCATGAGTCGCCATCAAAGAAATACGAATCCGACTGGTGGGAACTGTAGGAGGGCGAATTGCCGGAGCGAAAATTCCTGATGTTTTGAGAAAATTTCCTATTTTTAATGCTTCTGCTGCACTAGCTACTTGAAAACAAATAATCGCTGATTCTGAAGGTAATATTTTCAAGTTTGGCACATGAGAAAGCATCAACTCTTTTAAATAATTGACATTTCTCCACAATTGACTGCGACGAGTAGATTCTTCTTTAACTATCTTAATTGCTTCCAAAGCCGCAGCCGTGTCACCGGGTGAAAGGGCAGTTGTATAAATCCAAGTGGGAGTGCGATTTCGTAAAAAGTCGATTAAACTGTGACTTCCGGCGACATAACCCCCCAAACTACCCAAAGCTTTGCTCAAAGTTCCAATTTGAATTAACTGCCTATTCGTACAACCGAAATATTCGACACAGCCAGCACCAGTTTCTCCCAATACTCCAGTTGCGTGGGCTTCATCTGCTAGCAACATACAGTTAAATTCTTCGGCAATATCTAATAGTGTGGGTAAAGGACACAAATCACCATCCATACTAAAAACACTATCGGTAATTATCAAACAACGCCGATAATTTTGGCGAATTTCTTGCAATTTACTTTTTAAACCCGCAGCATCGCCATGGGGATACTCAATAACCTCAGCCCCACTAAGAATTGCTCCATTTTTCAAACTTGAATGATTGTACTTATCAGATAAAATGACATCGCGTTTACCAACTACAGCAGTAATTGCACCGAGATTTGCTAAATATCCCGAACTAAATACCAAAGCATCTTCCGTTTCTTTCAGAGATGCGATCGCCATTTCTAATTCACTGTGTAATTCTCTATGGCCACTGAGTAATCTAGAACCAGTACTACCAGTGCCAAAATTTTGAATCGCAGTAGTTGCAGCCTGAATCAAACGTTTATCACCCGCCAAACCTAGATAATCATTACTGGCAAAATTAATTACCTCCTGGCCCGACAAAACGACCGTAGCACCACTACCACCGTGGATAGATTGTACTGAACGATACCAATCAGCCCGGTGAATAGTTGCCAAAGATTGCTCTAGCCAAGCATAAGGGTGCATATTAGTTGTTGGTTGTTAGTTGTTGGTTGGAGCGTTGTTACTCGTTACTCGTTACTCGTTACTCGTTACTCGTTACTTTTTACTCCTTACTCGTTCGTTAACAATTACTAACTCCCAACTGTTAACTATTAACTTCGCTGCTGCTGAGATGAGCGATGGCTTGCTTAATCCAATCTTCGACGAAAGCGTCTTTGGGTAATCCAATATCTTCGCCGACGACGTGGAGAGCATAACTAACTTCTTGTGCTGTGTACCCCAAAGCGAGTAAAGTCATTTGTACTTCCTCTAGGATACCTGGTGCAGGTCCACCTGTAGCCACGAAGAAACCAGCATTCTTACGCCAATCAATCAATTTGTTTTTCAGTTCCAAACAAATTCTTTCGGCGGTTTTCTTACCCACACCAGGAGTTTGAATTAATAATTGAACGTTAGCAGCAATAATTGCTTGCACTAACTCTGGTAATTCTAAAGTATCCAGTAAAGCAATGGCTAAAGAACTACCAATGCTGCTAACACCGATTAAAAAACGAAATAAATCTCGTTCGGCTGGAGTAGTAAAGCCGTAAAGTAATGGTACCTCATCCCGGACTTGATAATGGGTGAAGACTTGTACTTCACCCCCAGATTCCGGTAACTGCTGTGCCAATCGTGCGGGAACTTGTAAATCGTACCCGATACCGTTCACTTCTAAAGTAAGAATATGACGATTGGCGCTATTTTTCGCGATACCAGCGACGATTCCTTTGAGATAACTAATCATAAGAAACCAAAATATTTTAAGCCTTCAATAATTCCACCTGCACAAATATTTTTCGCCAGGTAACGGTGGTTAGCAGGATTTTCATTATGCCATTGGAGTAATTCAGGACGAGCGTTTCCTACAAGGATACCTCGTTCTTCCCCAACGGCAAATAAAGCAATATCATTGCCCGAATCACCGCAAGCTACCGTTCTTTCTGGTACAAAATCCCACTTTTGGCGGAGAAATTGCATTGCCTGTCCTTTATCGCTGCCACTGGGTACAATGTCAAGGTCAATACCACTACTGTATATTAACTTTACATCTAAGCCACTTTCTTTTAACATAGATTCTAATTGCGGTAAAACCCTTGTCGCTAAAGACTTTTCAAGGAAAAAACTGACTTTGAATTCACCTTGTTCCGTGTTTGGTTGTGGATATAACTCCGAAAAAACATTAGTTTTAGATAATACCACTTCTCGGTTCCATCCTGGAGAAAGTTTTTCTGACCAACTAGAATCGGGAGTATTGCTTTTATCTAAGTAAATTTCAGTTCCTACGGATAAAACTAAAGCATCTGGATCTATAAGATTTTTTTCCTCTTTAAGTTCTTCATATAAAACTGGCGATCGCCCTGTAGCATATACAATTTTAGTGCCATATTCTTGGCGGTTTTGGCTCAACAGTTGCTCTAACTCTGCCAGAGCCTCGTCGTCACCCACAAAAGTGTTATCTAAGTCGGTTACAAATAGAAATCTAGCCACGTTTTTAATCCCCTGTGTCAGCTTTACCATCAAAAAGTTTATGCTGTTTTGGACATTAATTGTTAGTGGTTAGTTGTTAGTGGTTAGTTGTTAGTGGTTAGTTGGAGCGTTGTGATTTTTTAGTTGTTACTTGTTACTCGTTACTCGTTACTCGTTACTTGGAGCGTTGGAGCGTTGTGATTTTTTAGTTGTTACTCGTTACTCGTTACTCGTTACTCGTTACTCCTTAATCGTTAGTGCCCAAGCACATTAATCAAGCTTGACATCTCCCAGCTTTGAAAAAACTGGGATTCTAAGCAGTTGTCACTTCGTGGTCTAAAGACACACTGCGTGACGTTGTTTGCTTACGATAAGACCTTTTTAGATTACTAAAAATATCGTACCGTTTGGGGTGTGTCAAAGCACCCCGTTTAATTATTTCAAAAGCTAGTTTTGCGATGCCGGAGTTACTAAAAATTTGGTCGGCACATGATCGTAAAATGTTAGATGCTGCATTTAAATCTGCATGAATCAATAAACCGTCTTTTGTGCTGTATACATCTCTACTAATTCTTTTACCTGATGGCTTCCATTCTATGGGTTTTGCACCGTATTGATGTAATTCATCATTATCAATAAAAGAAGCTTTGGAAGTATACTCCTCAGTGGTTACGTGGAATCTAACACCATATTCTTCACACAATTGTCTTAACCTATCAATAAGTCTTTTTGTTGGCATTGAAACAACTTCATAATTATTGTTTCTACCAATATTAATGTTGGTTTTGTTTCCCTCATTCCAACCAATTACTAAGTTTCCGATACCGTCTTTTAAGCATCTATTGATAATAAACCTAGCGGCTTTATTTACTGCATCTCTGACTTGTAAATTGCGCTTTGCAGTCATTCTATCAAGGTGATCGTCCCAGTATCTAGCAGGTTTATTTTTCTTGTGTTGCTGTACTTGATTTCGGTATTTATGGAGTGCAGTTTTTAGCTGTGGAGATTCAACAATAAAACTTTTACCAAGGGTAGTCACTGCTGATAACCAAAACTTCACACCGTGATCAATGCTAATTGCATGATTGTAGTTAAGACTCTTATTATTTATAATTGGCTGCTTACCATCGTCTATCACCCAATCAACCCAAAACTCTCCACGACTAGGACGAATAATCACCTCTTTAATCCAATCAAAGCTAATAAATTCAGGCAATTCTAGTTTAATTGATGTTATTAATTCAGGCTTTGTTGCTTTACTGATTGAGGGATAAATATAACCATCACGGTAAGTCAAGGCTTGTTTTGGAAATGTGAGTGCCAATAAACCACCAGACTTTCTATACTTGGGAATTGATGGTCTACTGCCATCTCCTAAGTAATACTTATCTACTAATTTGTTGTAGCTAGTTATTGATTCTCCTACTAGCTTTAATGTTTGTTGTGCAGCTTGTGCAGCCAATGAAAAGTAGTGAATGCAAGTTTTAAGCTGTTTATCTAAATGATAATAATTAGTTTCTAATCTGTAAGTTTTCCAACCACTTCTAAGTTCATCTCCACACCAGTAAGTTGTATAAGCCTTTCTTTCAAATAGCATTGCATAATGATTATGGCGTGCCAGATAAATAGCAGAGTTATACAAACTGTTTGAATGCTCACACTGATCTACCCAGAAGGCTTTTTCTTCATCCGTAAATTTCGCTTTTATTGGAATTGTTTTGTACACTTGACCACCTCCTCCTAAATCAATATAGTTGATTCAACATAAATAATCAACAAAAAACCTGATATCAAATGGCTAAGTTGTCAGCGTCAGATTATGAATACAGAAGAGCTGAAAAATCTGTATCATCTGTAAATTATCACTTTGTGTTTGTCCCAAAAAGACGTAAAGCAGTATTAGTTAATGAAATCGCTATGCGGCTACAGGAAATTATTTTTGAGTTAGTAAAGGAACATGGTTGGAGATTAATCGCCCTCGAAGTGATGCCAGATCATGTACATATGTTTATCAATTCGCCGCCACATGAATCCCCTTCTCAAATTGCAAAATGGGTTAAGGGTAGAGCATCAAATATTTTAAGGAAGGAATATCCACAGTTAAAAAAATTACCTACTTTGTGGAGTCCTAGTTACTTCGTAGCTACTACAGGACAAGTAAGTACTGACGTTATTCGTAAGTATATTGAGAACCAAACTAGTAAATAAAAGAAACACGGAAAGTTAAAACTTTACCTGTCCGTTTCATCCCCTGGTTATAAACCAGGGGTTCTCACGTCCCAAGATATTTTGATAGGTTAGTATTATCGAAACCATTTATGTTTTTCTAGCATCCAAAAATTTGAGTTGCTGATACAAACATTGAATTTGGGGCAAGTTAACACCTTTGTCTTGGGCTTTTCCTAGGGGATTACCGAAAATTGCCTCTACTTCTAAGGGACGATTTTCGTCATAGTCAATTTTCATACTGGTGCGGTACGGTTTCATTTTGACGGTGTAGTCGAGCATTTTTTGAATGAAGCTATCCTTAATTATTATTCCGTTACTTTTTGCACCTGCTACAACTTCACCCATCAATTGTTCGACTAATTTACGAGTATGAATATTTGCCATTAATTCATCTGTAGTGCAGTTGCCTTGAGAACTACAGAAAGTCCGTTGTAGGGAATATTCCACACTAATTTTTGCCAACGTGTTCCCTTCAAATCTTCAGTTAATTCAATTTTAATCCCAGCGCCTTCAAAATCTTCTTGAATTAACTGCATTCTATTTGTAATTCCTACCGGATTATAGTTAAGGGCGTATTCTCCTAATTTAATTTGTCCGTAGTCGAGGTGATGAATATGTCCTGGTGCTATTTTGTTGGAACACAGAAAACACAATCTACCCATTACTTTGTCACTACCAACAATTTCAGCAATTTCTTCTTCAATACCAAATCCATTTTGCAATATTAATACCACACCATCATCTTTAACAACAGTTGGTAACATTTTTGGTAGTAAATGGTTTTGTGTAGTTTTGAGTGCAACTACTACCACATCACACTTGGGCATATTTTTCGCGTCGTTGTAAGCATTGACTTTGGGTAGATTGAAGTCACCATCTTTTGAATTGACAATTAAACCCCTTGTACCAACATGTTTGTAATCTCGATGCAACAAAAAGTGGACATCATTACCAGCTTTTTGCAATTTAGCACCGTAGAATCCTCCTAATGCCCCAGTTCCTAGAATAGCGTATGTACGGTTAGACATAGAATCAATATTATCGATTATCAATAAACAATGTCTCATAATCCATATCACAGCAGATAATTTCTAATTCCACAATCCTCACTCTTCTACTTTCCTATTTTGATTTTGCCATTCTCCGTAGCATAGGATACAACAGACTAGAAACTCTTTTTTATTGAAAACCTTGGGTGTAGAGTAGCTAAGACTATGGAAAATAATCAGGAACAGAAATTAATGCCCCCTGTCGCTGGGATGGAAAATGGAAGTGCAAGTAATAAAGCAAATCCAAAAGTTAACCTTGATTGGGTGAAAAGTTTTGGGGGTAAGTTAAGTGACGAAGGTTTTGGGGTTGCTGTAGATAAAGAAGGTAATAGTTACGTTACGGGAAGTTTTAGAGATAGCGTTACTTTTGGCGATGGTATTACTCTTGAGAGTAAAGGTTCGAGTGATGCTTTTGTTGCTAAGTTAGATAAAACTGGCAAGGTTGTATGGGTTCAGAATTTAGCTGGTAAATCCTCTGATGAAGCAAAAAGTATTGCTTTAGATGAAGATGGAAATACCTATGTTATTGGAACCTTTAAAGGTAGTGCTATATTGGAGAACCCATCAGCTTCCAAGAAGGAAGATGACTTAAAAATGGTTGTAGTCGAAGGAGAATCCGACGAAAACAAAGAAAAAGAAATAGAAAAAACTAGTTTTACTGTTAATAGTTTTGGTGATGAAGATATTTTTGTTGCTAAAATCAACAGCAATGGGGAAGTAAAATGGGCAAAAAATTTCGGTGGTAATTCTGATGACTCTGGTGAAGAGATTAGCATCGATAAGAATGGTAATATTTATATTGCCGGTAGCGTTTTCGGTAGCGCAATTTTTGAGGAAAACAACGTTACAAGCAATAATTCTCGTAATGGTTATATCGCCAAATTAGATGAGAAAGGTGAAGTTTTATGGCAGAAAAACTTTGGCGGTGAATCTTCTGATAGGGTTAATGCCATTACTGTTGATGAATCAGGAAATACTTACACTACAGGAAGCTTTGAAGGTACTGCTAATTTTGATGATATTACCCTTACGAGTAAGGGAGATGATGATATTTTCGTCGCCAAACTGGATGAGACTGGTAAGGTTAAATGGGCAGAGAGTTTCGGTAATATCTCTGATGACAGAGGTTATGATATCACTGTAGATAAGGCAGGTAATACATACATTACCGGCTTTTTTAAAGGTTCTGTGACTTTTGGCGATACGACTTTAAAGAATAATAATTCTGCTCGCGATGGTTTTATTGCCAAGTTAGACGCTGAGGGTAAAGTCAAATGGGCAAAGAAATTTGGCGGTACATCTGATGACGAAAGTTTAAGTATTTCTCTTGATGAATCATCAAATATTTATTTGACAGGAAGTTTTAAAAATACCATCGTTTTAGGTGATACTACCCTTACAAGTGCTGGAGAGAAAGATAGCTTTATCCTCAAGTTAGATGAAATGGGGATGGTGAAGTGGGCAAAAAAATTAGGTAGTAATTCAGCAAATGAAGGTTTTGATATTGCTGTTAAGGGAGACGGTGAAACCTACGTAGCTGGAAGTTTTGAGGATACTGCTGAAATTTACAGTGAACAAATAACTACCAAAGGTGGAAAAGATGCTTTCCTTTTCAAAATTGTAGAGGATATACCAGAAATTTCTCTTGCTGTAACGCCTATTAGTATTGCTGAAGACGGCGATAACAAGCTTACTTATACTTTTACTCGCACCGGCGAAAATATTGACCCTTTAACAGTCAATTTTATGGTTGGTGGTGATGCTGTTTTCAATCAAGATTACACCCAGGTTGGTGCTGATAGCTTTACCGCTACTGAAGGAATGATTACCTTTGCTGCGGGAGAGACTACTACTGATATCACAATTGACGCTACAGATGATCCTGAGATGGAGCCAGATGAAACTATCAGTTTGACTTTAGTTGCGGCAAATAAACACAAAGAAGACAAAGAAAAAGTAACTGACAAAACGCCAGAAGAGAAACTAGAAAATAAACCAACACAAGAAACTCAAGAAGACGAAATTAAACCAGAAGATGTTGGTAAGTTGATGCAAGCCATGGGAAGCGATTATAAAATTGCTACAGCATCCCCTGCGATCGCAACAATTACCAATGATGATAATAACCCCGGTGGTGGAAACAATCCTGGTGGTGGAAACAATC
>DESS01000320.1:3532-6665 GCA_002361335.1 Richelia sp. UBA3308 | reverse complement strand
CAACAACCAACAACTAACAACTAACAACCAACAACTAACAACCAACAACTAACAACTAACAACTAACAACTAATAACTAATAACTAAAATCATGAAACCTAATTTTGATTTCACACGCCGTAAATTTTTACAACTTTCTGGTTTATCAAGCATTAGTTTACTTTTAGGTGGTTGTGGTACTCCTTTATTTGAAGATTTAGTGGGAACGGGTTCAGAACCATTAAATCAAAAATTTCAATCTTTACTATTAAAACCTCAAACACCAGTACCGGAATTTTCGTTAAATGAAATCGAACCCGAAGCGTTGATAATCAATACATATAGATTTACTCCAGTTATTAACCAAGAAAAATATCGTTTGATTATTGATGGTGAGGTTGAAAATCCCCTTATATTAACCATGGAAGATATCAAAAGTTTACCATTTACTTCTATGATTATTCGCCACGTATGTGTAGAAGGTTGGGCTGCAATTGTCCAATGGGGTGGTATTAGTTTACGGGAACTTGTTGCTTTAGTACAACCAAAATCAACCATTAAATATGCTTATTTTCAATCTGCTGATGGTTATTATTCAAGTTGGGATATCGCTTCAGCTTTGCATCCTCAAACTTTATTAGCTTATCAAAAAAATGGTGAATCTTTACCAGTTGATAATGGTGCGCCTTTGCGTTTAGCTTCACCAATTAAACTTGGTTATAAACAGAGTAAATGGGTTACAAGAATTACTTTGGTGAGCCATTTATCCCATTATCAAGGGTATTGGGAAGATCAAGGTTATGAATGGTTTGCTGGATTATAATAGCAAGGTAATTATGGTTTTACAAATACAGGGTATTTCATCAAAGTGAGGTAGATCATAAACGGGCAGGATGCCGGTACCACAAGAGTTTAATAATTAATGGTTGTACCTCATGTACAAGCATTGTGCTGTAGATTTTTCAAAATATTTTTAACCCTTGTGCTACCGCAATACAGCTGTTTTTACGGAGCGTATAATACCCCTCTTTTGCTACCGAATAGCCACGGGCACAGCCTCTCGGGTTCTATAGTTTTAATTTCAAGGCAAGGTTTTTAGCATAGCTTATTAGAGGATATTTTTACTATTATCTGGCATTATCCCCCCTCTTCCCGCACTACATTGAGGGGTGAAAGTCCCCCTTAAAAAAGGGGAGCCACTGCTCCGACACGGTGCCCCCGAGCAAGTGCCGTGGATTTAGGGGGATGCCAAACATACGGTAGTTTGCTATGAATTTTCAATCATGATTTAGTAGTAGATGAAATATTGTATTGGCATAATGTAAGTAATATTACTGCTATAGATTTTGGAGTAGCAATTGTAAAACGGTATATAGAAGATGTGTAATTTAGATTTCCATGAAAGTCGTGGAAAAAACAAATTTTATCGTCACTTCTGGAGAAATTGAGTTTTCACAACTAGAGGTTAATAATGACTAAGATTTTAGTAATCGAAGACGAAGAATCAGTACGCGAAAATATTTTAGATTTATTAGAAGCAGAAGATTTTGAAACTATTGCTGCTCCCAACGGTAAAATCGGGGTTTCTATAGCAGATAATGAGTCGCCAGATTTGATTTTGTGCGATTTAATGATGCCCGAAATCGATGGTTATGGTGTCTTGGCGCAATTGCGAGAAAATTTCACCACTTCAGCAATTCCGTTTATCTTTCTAACTGCACGTGCTGCGAAAGAAGATTTTCGTCAAGGGATGGAATTAGGTGCTGATGATTATCTAACTAAACCATTTACGCGTACAGAATTATTAACTGCAATTACTACTAGGTTACAACGACAAGCGGCAATTATAAACAATCCAATTTCCCTAGCGGATGTAAAAGCATACCCTAAGGAAATGCGAATTATAGAGAATACTTTACGCCGTACTATCGAAGAAGGCAAATTTCGTGAATTTCAAATGTATTATCAACCCATTGTTGATATTAAATCCGGTAAAATGATTGCAGTGGAAAGCCTGGTACGTTGGTGGAGTCCAAAATTAGGTTTAGTTTGCCCTGAGGAGTTAATTCCTTTAGCGGAATCTACAGGTTTAATTATACCTTTAAGTGATTGGATATTAGAAAGTGTTTGTAAACAAACACGGAATTGGCTAGATAATGGTTTAGATGCTTTAACAAGCTGTGTGAATATATCCGCAAGTCAATATATTCAACCCAATTTTATTCATAAAGTTGAAAATTTGCTCTCAACTTATAATTTAGCCCCCCATTACCTAGAATTAGAATTAACTGAAACCACAATGATGCAAGATATTAATAAAACTATCGATATCTTGAAAAAATTAAAATCAATCGGTATCAACATTGCGATCGATGATTTTGGTACTGGGAATTCTTCTTTAATTTACTTAAAACAAATACCTTTAAATACTCTCAAAATTGACAACTATTTTATTCACAATTTGCCTGAAGACAATCGAAAACTAGCTATTACTAAAGCTTTAATTGAAATGGGACACAATCTCGATTTAAAAGTTGTCGCTGAGGGAGTAGAAAATCTTGGAGAACTCAGACTTTTGCGCCACCTCAAATGCGATGCAATGCAAGGTTTTCTTTTTACTGAACCTTTACCAAAACCTGATTTTGAACAAATGTTAGTTAGTAAGCAAAGTTTAAATATTTAATTTTTACTTTGTATCAGGGTGCTACTTCCAAACCAAATTTAGTTTTATGTAAGTAGGTTGGTGTTGAAAATAGTAATGCCGGATTAGTGAGTAGTGATGGGGTGAGTAGAAACAAGGCTTTGAAGCCAGTTTACCCAAGCTGTAAGTAAGTTCGGGTAAATTTTCGGCCGACTTACTTATAGTCAAGCATTATTTTCAAGACAATTCTAAAATTTTGTAGTTATAAATTATGAATTGTTATTCAAATCAAATTGTTGGTAACTATATTCGGACTTAGAGGATGTTTAATAAGTATTCTTTTTTAGTATTATGTGGGATTATCCCCCCTCTCCCCCCCCCTTTTTAAGGGGGGTTAAAGTTCCCCTTTTTTAAGAGGCATTTAGGGAAAATTAAAAATTACAGTATATTTCATCTTCATGAGGTACATTTAGACGGGTTCCAACATGTTCCACAACAGTTTAAAAATATAGT
>DESS01000320.1:0-3480 GCA_002361335.1 Richelia sp. UBA3308 | reverse complement strand
AAATAAAAACGAGCGTGCTGTATCTAAATACTTGCAAGTGAACCACCATCAACGCGATAGTTGGCACCAAGAACAAAACTTGCTTGCTGGGAACATAAAATGTTCTATGCAAATGGAACCGGGCGACAAGCTATACCCGACATAAGCGCCAGAACCCCCGTCTCTGAGCGAGCGGGGAGTGGCTCAGCAATACCAGAATCACCACCAGTAACGACAGCAATTTTATCTTTAATACCAAAATCCATATCAATTATTAGCTATCAATCAACAATTATTAGTAAGCGATCAGCAACGAAAGGGTGCCGGAGGCAATCGCTGTTTGATATTCGACCAATCTGAGTTATACTCAAATATCTCTATCTCATCCATAAATTTAGTAATTACGTAGCTTGCGTCGCCCTTAGCGGAGGGTGTCCGATAGGACATAGGCGATATTACGAATTCGGTCTCTTGCGTCGCCGAAGGCGAAATTACGAATTATAATATTGGATTGTGTCTATGTGTAGAAACATAAAAAAATGCCTAAACTGAAATCTCGCAAAGCTGCTGCGAAACGGTTTCGTGCCACCGGTACTGGTAAAATCGTTCGTCGTAAAGCTTTCAAAAACCACATTCTTGAAAAGAAGACTACCGATAAAAAGCGTAAATTTTCTAAAATGGCGATCGTTAACGAACGCGATGCTGATAATGTACGCGGTATGCTCCCATATTTGTAAATTCGTAAATATTCGCAAATTATTGGAAAATTAAACTATGGCAAGAGTCAAACGCGGTAATGTTGCTCGCAAACGCCGCAAAAAAATCCTCAAACTAGCTAAAGGCTTTCGTGGTTCCCACTCTACCTTATTTAGAACCGCTAACCAACAGGTAATGAAAGCCCTGCGTTACGCTTATCGCGATCGCAAAAAACGCAAGCGCGATTTCCGACGACTGTGGATTACTCGTATCAACGCCGCTGTACGTGAACACGGTATGAGTTACAGCAAATTCATGGGCTATCTCAAAAAATCCAATATTGACATTAATCGTAAAATGTTGGCACAAATGGCGGTTTTAGATCCCGATGGTTTTAGCAAAGTTGCTGAAATTGCAAGCCAAGCTAAAGCTTAATACAGCATATTTTATCGCCTGTGAAGTACATTTGGACGGGCAGGAATGCCCGTACCACAAGATTTTGATATAGTATTGTATTTCATTAACGGGGGATTGTGTTGTATGTACGAAGTGTTGCTAAAAATGGTTGATTGGTTGAAATTACGGATTATTTATGGACAAAATCACCAATACAATCGGCAGCAGAAGTTTCATCTGCTACAATCCGCTATCATTATTCTATGTTTAACTTGTTTGTTCCTCAATGTTGGAACATTATCTGTATTTGCGGCTTCGTTAAAAAAAATTCAGCAGCGCGGTTATATAATAGTAGCCGTCAAGGATAATTTACCACCCTTGGGATTCAAAGATGAAAGTGGTAATTTACAAGGTTTGGAAATCGAACTGGCGCAACGGTTAGCACAAGACTTGTTAGGTAAATCACGAGACGCAAGTAATTCAGATAAATTAGTTGATTTAGTCAAATTCAAACCCGTAACTAACTTACAACGACTTAAAGTAGTTACAGAAGGTGAAGTTGATATGGCGATCGCTAAAGTAACGGCGACTGCTTCACGGGAACGCATCGTCAATTTCAGCCTTCCTTACTACTTCGATGGCGGAGTTATAGCCACAAAAGACAACTCATTGCAAAAGCTAAAGGATTTACAAAATAGTAAAATAGCTGTCCTTAAAAATTCTAGCACCATTGCTTCATTAAGATATTATTTACCAAAAGCCGAATTAGTAGGAGTTAAATCTTACTTGGAAGGGCAAAGACTAATGGAAAACAACCAAGTTGCAGCCTTAGCTGCCGATATCACCAGCCTCAGTAATTGGATAAAACAAAATCCTCAATATCGGCTATTACCAACCAAAATATCAACACAACCCTTGTCGGTAGTCATGCCCAAAGGATTGCAATATGATCAACTACGACGACAAGTCAGTCTATTAATTGCCACTTATTTAGAAAAAGGCTGGCTCAAACAACGTGCTCAATACTGGGGGTTGTCGCTCCGATAGCATACAGCATATTTCATAAAGCCGCCGGTAAATTATTACGGGCAGGGATGCCCGTACCACAAGAGTTTTAGAAAATTTTTCTGTGCCTCGTGCAATTTGCCTTCATGCTGTAAGTCTAAAAAAATAATATTTTTTTCTTATTTTCCCAAAAGCTTACTGTATCAAGGGGTTAAAAATAAATATACTATAAAATTTACCTTCAATTGATAAAACGTAATTTTTTCTTGATTCTAATTTTAGTATCCTATTTAATAATTCCCCTACAACTGTATGGCGCTGTCGCCCCACCTTATAGCAACACAATTCACTATTCACTGATATGGATAAGAATTTAGCAGTTATTTATCTATCTATTTTAGTCGGCTTGCTGTCTTTCGCAGTTATAAGCGTTTTTCGTCAAATTTTGAAATCTCGCAAACAAGAAGGTTCTTTTTCCAAATTGCGGTCTAAATTAACCAAAGAAGCGGGTACAGTTAAAGAATATTATCAATTAGCTAGTATCTATTCTCAGAAAAAGCTGTTTACTCAAGCAATTACTCTGTTTCAAAAAGCCATCAAATCAGCAGAAGAACAAGAAAATGATACTGAAATAGAAGACTATATTACCTTGACTTATAACGGTTTGGGTTATGCTTACTTTGCTCAAGAACAGTATGACTTAGCAATTCGTAACTATAAAGAAGCTTTAAAAAGACAACCAGAATACGTCACAGCACTTAATAATCTTGCTCATGCCTACGAACGTAAAAAATTAAATTCCCAAGCTTTAGAAAGTTACGAAAAAGTATTAGAACTTGATTCTAAAAATGCGATCGCCAAACGTCGCGCTCTATCTTTAAGAAGATTGGTTACTGCTTAATTAATTTGGGCATTGGGCATTGGGCATTGGGCATTGGTAAAATACTTTAGTGATGCCTTACTGTCTAAATATTATATATTATTGTGGTACGGGCATCCTTGCCCGTGCTTTTTTCTTAATTTAATTAACTAAATATCTGACTATTCAAGATAAATCAATCATACTTTTACCATGATTAACTAAGGTGTTTATAAATAAAAAATAAATGATTGTAGGGTGTGTTAGATGCACGATAATCAATCTGTTAAAACAGATAATCTTAATACATCTAACGCACCAATAACCCTTGGTGGGTTACGGCAAATTTTGTGCGTTTTATTATCTGATATCAAATCCGTTGGTATCGGTATTATATATTTTTGAACCCAGAGGGGCGCTGAGTGACACGCAGAGGGGCGCAGAGTTTTTTTGATTATTTTTTTATAATACCAAGGCAACCGGAAAAGATATGATTCGGCAAATGGTGCGTTACGGCATTTCCAAAATTTCAATAATTACCATTA
>DESS01000365.1:55564-59442 GCA_002361335.1 Richelia sp. UBA3308 | reverse complement strand
ATTGGGGGTTTAATACTTTTGACTTTTGACTTTTGGGCATGGGGTATTGGTTAATTGTCATTGGTGGGTTGATAATTGGAAAGTCCGGAATAATAACTTTTACGAGTGTAGGATACTGAGTAATTAAAGCAAATAAACAAACAAATAAATAAGGAGATAATTATGTCTTTTAAGTACAAAGTATTATCACTAGATGGTGGCGGAATTCGTGGCATCATTCCGGCAATAATTCTTCAGGAAATCGAAAGACGCACAAAAAAACGGATTTGGCAATTGTTTGATTTAATCGCGGGAACTTCAACGGGAGGTTTTTTAGCGATGATTTTGACTATGCCGAATCCTGAGAATAAAAATGTTGCTTTGTATGAGATGGAAGATATCATCAATATGTACCGAGAAGATGGAAAACATATCTTTCACGAACCAGTTTTAGAAAGGTTAACAGAGGTTGATGATTTATTAAGACCAAAGTACCCTTCTGAGGGTAGAGAAAAGGTTGCCAAAAAATATTTTCATGATGCTGTTCTTGAAGATGCACTCACAAATGTTTTTGTAACTAGTTATGATATTCAAATACGACTGCCTGTCTTTTTTATAAATAATCCTAAATTTCAAAGACATACAGGAACTAGTTTTCGCAAGCTTTGTACGGATTATAAAATGATAGAAGCAGCAATGGCAACTACTGCAGCTCCAACTTATTTTGAACCTTATAAACTGCCAATGCGTGGTGGCTTTGATAATGATGATTATGCTTTAGTTGATGGTGCTATTTTTGCAAATAATCCTACGGCCTTAGCAATTGTAGAAGCTATTATATATTCTCAAAATCATGGGGAAGAATTACATTTAGAAGATATTTTAGTTACTTCCTTGGGTACGGGTGCTCTAACTCGAAGATTTCCTTACGAACAAGCGGTTAATTGGGGGAAGTTACAATGGTTACAGCCACTAATTAATCTTTTTCTTGATGGTGCTAGTGAAGTAGCAAATTATCAATTAAAACAATTGTTACCGGATGCTCAAAATATCGATAAACAGTACTATCGTTTCCAAAAAGAATTAACTGAAGCCAACGATGATTTGGATGATACAACTGAAAAAAATATCGAATTGCTAGAAAAGGCAGCACGGAGTATTATTCAAGAAAAAGATGGGGAATTAGATAAATTGTGCGAGCAACTTTTAGTGAATAGTAAGTAGGTTGGTGTTGAAAATAGTAGCCGCCCGCTTGTGAATAGTGATGGGGTGAGTCGAGAACTTGGCTTTGGAGTAAGTTAACCCAAGCTGTAAGTAAGTTCGGGTAAATTTTCGGCCGACTTGCTTAATTAAAATTGATTCAAATTAATTAAAATTCATTAAAATGATAGTAATGGGAGGTACGACTTATGGCTTTTGCTTTTCCGGGAATGAATCCTTCTTAGAAAATCCTGAATTATGGACTGAAGTTCACCATCGGTTGATTACAGCCATTGCTAATACTATCGAACCACAACTTAGTCGCGAATATCGAGTAGCGATCGAAAAACGAACATATTTAGGCGATATTGAAGATTCAGTTTTAATCGGGATTCCGGATGTCGCTGTAACAACTAATTGTAGAAAAACTAGCAAGGAAGTTGACTGCGACAACTACAATGCTATGGTGTTGCTTATTAGCAACTTTGTTTAGCCTACCGATATTTTTGTTTACGGAAAATAGACTTGTTCCCTATTCACTTAATGGGTGGATATTTGTAATTTCTCTGGCTCTAGTTTGTCAAGTATTGGCACAGGTATTTCTTATTTATAGCCTGAAAAAGTTTTCATCAGCGTTTGTAGCCTTAGCCCTTTTACTAGAGTCTATTTTAGCTGGTATGGCAGCTTGGATAATTTTTGGTGAAAGATTAAGCTTATTTGATTGGATAGCTTTGTTTGTGATTCTACTCGGTCTTTATTTAGCTTTATCGAGTCAGTCTGCTATCAAAGAATAAGGGAATTTTAGCTCAGTGGAATTTTTTTCACAATACCCGAACAACAAAGGACAATTCTTCTATAATAAAATCAACAATAAAGTCCGATAAAAAACAAGAGTGGACTTGATGTCAGTAGAAACCACCGAAGTATATTCTAATCAAACAGAAGAATCCGATGTTTGGCAACCCCCCATGCCACCCACGGATTTGATTTTTGATGACGGAGAACCCTTGGAAAGTAATCGTCACCGCATCGCTATGAATTTGTTAATTTCTTCCCTCAAACATTATTGGGCAGAACGTACTAACTTTTTCATTGGCGGCAATATGTTTGTTTATTACAGTAGTAAGCAAGCAAGAAATAGAGATTTTAAAGGACCAGATTTTTTTGTCGCATTAGATGTACCATCAGATCCCACACGTTTGGGTTGGGTAGTATGGGAAGAAAATGGACGTTATCCGGATATGATTGTTGAGCTACTTTCCGACTCAACCGAAAGCCAGGATTTTGGTGAGAAAAAACAACTTTATGAACGGGTATTTAAAACGAAAGATTATTTTGTTTTTCATCCTTTTAAAGTTAATTCGTTACAAGGTTGGCACCTCCATAGCGATAATGGCTATCAACCAATTGAGCCAAATCCACAGGGATGGTTATGGTGTGAAAGTTTAGGATTGTGGTTGGGAATCTGGAATGGCATGGTAGAAGATGATGATGCTTTTTGGCTGAGGTTTTATGATGCAGATGGTAATTTAGTTTTATTGCCAGAAGAAGCACAAAAACAACGGGCAGATTCTGAACGACAACGGGCAGATTCTGAACAACAACGGGCAGATTCTGAAAGACAAGCAAGATTAAACGCTATACCACAATTGCGAGAAATGGGATTGAATGTGGAGCAGATTGCACAAGCACTTAGTTTGTCTGTGGAAGAAGTTGAGGAGTATCAGAAATAAAAGGGTGGTGCTGAATCCGGGTATGAATTGGGATCTACAGACGCGAATTATGATAATGGTTATTGGTGATAATAGCGCAGCGTGCCCCTCAGGCATAGATTGTTTTTCCTTTATGGACTTCATTCTAAATTCTAAATTCTAAATTCTAAATTCTAAATTCTAAATTCCATAAACCTGATTCCCATCACCAGGTAAAATAGTCAAAGAGCGAGGATTTATCCTATAGCCGACAGTAACTTCGATTTCTCCATCCCAAATTTCAATGGAAAGTACTTTATCGCCGTTATAACCTTCATAATCAAAGTATTTACAAGTTTGGGCTGTACGTCTTTGTACTGTACCTTCACGAGTCATACTCGCGACTCCAGAATCAACACATTTATAATTTTCGTCTGCAAAAGTTAATTGTGAGGGTGGTGATTGGCTAACATCTAATTGATTAGTAGTTTCGAGTAGCGCCACCTCTACGGTGTCATCTTCATCTACACTCAACCATCTTATTTCATTATTATCTTGCAACATATATTCAAACCAGGAATATTCACCAACCCTATAGGTAAGTTTTCCTTCTACTACCCAATCGATACCCATATGTTGAACAATATCGCCAATTTGCAAATTAAATATATTGCGTTTGAGTGATGGTAATTGCTTGTGTTTACTACCACTAGATAATCCACCTCGCTGTTGAAGCACCAGTAAATAAACTCCAACTGCGACTATTATAATAATTCCCAACCAGACTAGTTGTGTCATAATTTTTTCCTGATTTTTTCCTTTATTTATTAGACGGAATGAGACAAGGGGACAAGGGGACAAGGAGAAATTTGAATTATTAACTCTGTTGATACTAACTCTTAATAAACACTTGCCGAAACTCTTGTAAAAACTAGTTTTTTGATTTACGAATGTTATTTCATTTTTAACTAGGGATTTAATACTTATTACTCATTACTTCTTACTTCT
>DESS01000365.1:44325-55489 GCA_002361335.1 Richelia sp. UBA3308 | reverse complement strand
ATTACTCATTACTCATTACTCACGACTCACTCTTAATTAATTCCAGCGGGCTTGAGTTTGATAGCGCACAATTACGGGATGGGAAAGTCTATTTATTTCGACGTTTCCTAACTGTATGTCTTTGGGTAATTCAAATAAATTATGTAAAATCGGTTCTGTTAAAAAACGTGTTTCCACGGCAAGTTGCATTTTATCTAAGTTTAATTGATGACGGGATGCTAACACAAAACCCCAAGGCCCGAAACTAGGTACGTTTACGGTGTAGGGATTCACTTTTAATCCGACTTCCGAAAGTGTCGCGGCAATACAAGCAATAACTTTGGGAGCAAAAAATGAACTTGATGCTTGGGTGACTAAAACTCCTGTATCTGTAAGTCTTGTTAATAAACGGCGGTAAAAACCTTCTGAGTAAAGTTTAGCGATCGCATCTTGGTCTGGATCGGGAAAGTCTGCAATAATAACATCAAAGTTGTCTTTGAGTGTTGGTGCCCTTAAAAATGCGTCGGCGTTGATTATTTCGACTCGGGAATCTTCTAAGGCGTTATTACTTAAGGCTTTTAATTGAGGATGACGACTAGCTATTTTAACTACTTCTGGATCTAATTCAATTAGTACAACATGTTCAACTTCCTTCCATTTGAGTACTTCTCTTAAAGCCATTCCGTCACCAGCACCCAATACTAAAACTTGTTTTTTTGAGGGTGTTGCACTCATCGCCGGGTGTACTAATCCTTCATGATAGCGGTATTCATCTACGGTGGATAATTGTAAATCGCCGTTGAGAAATAATCTTACATCTTTACCTCTGCGGGTTAATACAATTCTTTGATAGGGAGATTGTACTCGTTTGATTATCGGTGCTGAATATAAGTTATTTTCTAAATTGTTGCTCAGGGGTATGGTAGCAGGTGCCAGAGTTAAAAGTAGTATACCCAAAACTAAACCGACATAACTCCAACCCCGTAAATGAGAAAAATTCTGTCCAATGGCAAACACCATCAAAGCCGGTAATGCACCCAAAATAAAAGCCGTGGGAAACATGCCGCACATCGGTAACAATATAACTGGAAAAGCTAAGGAACCGAAAAGCGCTCCTAAATAATCCAGCGCCAACACACCCGCCAAAGCTTCCCGCACCCCTTCTTGCATTTCCAGCACCCGCGTTAAAATTGGTACCTCCAAACCCGCGAGTATTCCCAAGCTGATAGTTACTAAAAATAATCCTAACCAAAGTTGACCATTCACCACAAACAAAGCGAATAATCCTAGAGGTAGCAAAGCTGTTAGAGGTGCGATCGCCAATTCTACACCAACAAAAGCTAACAGCAATTTTCGTTGTAAAAATCGACCTTCTAAATTAGGTGCAATAAACTGACTCAAGTAAGAACCAGCACCCATCGCCGCCAGAAATCCACCGACAGCAATACCATAAGCAAGAGCTTGATTTCCCACTAAATAACTAGCCAAAGTTCCTAAAAGTAATTCAACGGCAAGTCCGCAACCAGAAGAAACAGCCGCCGCAATCAGTAATAATTTACGTTGAACACTGTTTAAACAAAGACTATTACTTGTAGTATTTTTACTAATATCAGAAAAATTATTCCCTTCCATTTCAGCAATCACAGATTAAAATTCTCCTTGTCGCCTTCTCCCCTTGTCTCCTCCTTTATCCCCTACTTACCACTACCGGGGCCACCACCTTGAAAATTACTGTAAGATGAGCGAGTTTCGGAGTAAAATATCCATGTACCGTTATTACCATAAGAGCCTGATAAACTAGTTCCCCGACGAGGAGAGAAGTTTGATTGTTTTTCTTCCCGCAGTATGAGGGCTGATTTCTGAGTGTAAGCGTCGGTTATTGACCATATCGCCATTAAAACCGCTATTCCAGCAAAAACTTTTGTCAGCATTATTTTAGTATAATTTTATTCATTTACTCAGTTTAATTGTTTTAGCAATCCAAAATTTAAAATCCGTTGTTAAAATCCGATCAGCTATCTGTAATGGAAGAATTAATATGGACAACTTCTACTGCTCTACGAGTACGAATACCTTCATATACAGTGAGAGTTGTGCTATCTACTGGTGTATCTGGGATAATTTCTACGTGAAAACCGTATGAGTCCTCCGGTTCAAGTATAAATAATTTTTCTACTTTCCCTGTTACCATTTCAAGTTGCCCATCTTCCCGATGAAAAGTTAAATTTAAATAAAGATTCTCGCTGTATAGCTGTTCTCCATAAGAATTTTTGATAACTAGTCGAGCTTGCATTATACGAGGAGTAGTTTCGTCAGATTCCATATGGATTTTGACTCGTACTAGTTTATTAGCACCCCCAAGAGTAGCACGTTCGGTAGGATCGCTATCGTTAATTTTTCTATTAATCACCTGTTTTCCAGTATAGGGAATTGCGATCGCGCTGATGATCGCAAAAGCCAAAGTTGTAAATAAACCGGGGAATAAATGACGGGTATCTATAACTCCATTGGACACTTTCACGTAAAAACTGACAGGCTCTGTAACTTTGCTCCCGGATTCGTTGCCATAACCTAATACAGAAATAGCAAGAGTCACCTCTTCATTTTTTGTACCACGAACATCTAAACCAGCTTGTAAATCCTTCTCGCTCCAAGTACCAGACTCCCCATCTTCATACCAGGCACCGGATTCGTGCCATGCTTGCTTAACAGCAGAAGCGATGGGTTTTCCTTGTTTATCAAGCAACTGAATCTCGTAATTAACCCAACGGTTACCTGGTATTATGGCGATCGCATCAATTCGCAATGCGCCAATAGGTTGAGGTTCGATTTTCAGGGCTTCAATTTTTGTAACTTCTCCTTCTTTAACTTTGACATTTTTAGAAAGCAAGACTTTTTCAAAAAATACTGATGCGATTAGGGCTACAAAGACTAAAACTGTAGCACCAAAGGCAATATAAAGGGCGGGATCTATAAAACGATTTGTCTTCGTAACATTTATACTTGCTGACATAATATTTTCAGCTTCACAGTATGTTTAACAACACAATGCCATGATAACCTTCCGGAAAAGTTAAGTAAGTTTATAAAACTACCGCAAGCTAGTTTTAAGAAAATATTTAGTTCTATGATAAATGTATAAAAAATATATTTTTTTTTCAAAGTATCATGATGAATTTACGGTTAAAAAATCTTTATTCAGCAAAAATTAGTAAGTAGGATTACGGCCCTGTTTGAGATTAATTTGTAATCAAGTAATTAGAATTTAGAATTTAGAATTTAGAATTTAGAATTTAGAAAAAAACAATCATAAGCTGCTACGCATTTAAATTATATATTGATTTGTCATTGATTAATGGCTAAAACTGTTGTACCCACTTCTATCTTCCCTCTTCCTTCTTCCTTGCTGTTGTGCATTAAAAATGCACAACAGCTTAACATTTTTATTTTTTGCAACAAATCGATTCTTTAAAATTTACCAATAAATAATGGTTCTTCAGTACAAGGGGAGGCTAAGGAGCGGAGTCGTAAAAAGGCGGCTATGGGGCTATGCTGAAGCCTGAAAGGTAAAAATAACTGCTTTATCCTGATTTTATGGGTCATATTATACTTTATAAGTCTTACATAACAAGTGTTTCAGGTTGTTTTATGAATATGATCCCATACTATGTAATGAAGAACCTAAATAATAAGACTCAAAATTCATTCTTCATTCTTCATTCTAAATTCTAAATTCTAAATTCTAAATTACCCTCATAAAGTCGTTCCCCTGCTCCCCTGCGATCACTGCGATCGTAGTTTGTTCGACTATTGAAATAATCAGCTACTTGCTGTTTATATTCATCAAGTGAATTTTCCTGCATTGGGATGCTCCCTATTAATTGACATTTACAAAATCTTCATTGTTAATTCCTGTTGAATTGGATTAACCAATACAAGCCCCTAAAACCACTTGTAATACAATTGAAAATACATAGTCATTATAATTTCTTTAAGTTAAACTTTAAGTCAAACTTTAAGTCAGACTTTTGTAAAATTTAACTTATACGGGGAAAAGGCATCTAAATCAAGTGCATAATCTATTTACTTAAAACCCATATAAATATTAGAGGGAAAAGTAAAAAAGGTAAGAAAGGTAGGTTTTTCACTTATGTAGTGAAGGCATGTTTATATTTTAATTGAAATTAAAGTTACTATATAGTAGCCTAAAGTAGGCTGTTAAATGTGTTAAGAAAGCAGAAAAAATTTGCTTACTTTTATTTAAAACCTATATTAAATATTTGTTTGGAGAAAAACATGATAAAACTACTGTCGATGGATGCTGACACCGTTATAGGTATGTCAATCAAAGGGAATGTAAGTACTAAAGACTTTGAATTAGTGGCAAATTTTATTCGCGAAGTAGAAATACATCATGAGTTTCTGCGGTTATATGTAGAAATCAAAGATGTAGAAGGATTTTCTCTAGAAACTTTATTTAAAGAATTTGAATTTACTCTCACTAATTTTCACAGGTTTGAAAAACAAGCGATAGTAATCGATAAAAAATTTATTCAATACTTAGAGAGTATTAGTAATATACTTGTTGCAAGTGTAGAAGTCCAGTTTTTTTCATTTGAAGATCGATGCAAAGCACGTTGTTGGATCTTAAGTTGAGTTTTAAATAATTAGTTATTGACGACAAATAAAGATTTTTTTTGATTATTAATAGTTATACTAACAGTCAATAATGATTATTAACTTATCCTTTATAATCCTTTTTAGGATAGATTTAAAAATGTGATTATTTATATAAAATATAAAGACGTTGCACTGTGCACGCCGTCTCTACATTAGGGAATAAATATAATATTGAATTATCTACCTAAAACTCGAATACTTACAGGTACAACACCCGCACGAATCATTCCCAATCTTCTTGCTGCTCCAAGAGAAACATCAATAATTCTACAGCGAATAAATGGGCCTCGATCGTTAATACGTACTACCACAGAACGACCATTTCTTCTGTTAGTAACTCGAACTCTTGTACCAAAAGGTAAAGTACGATGTGCTGCTGTAAGTCTATTGCTTCTACCGTAAAATGAAGCTAGTTGAGAAGAACATCCACGGCTTCTTCTACGCCTTCTTCTAGCAATCAGCATCTGGCGATCGCTATTTTCTACTGTTTCGATTGCATTGCTTTCTACATTTTGTGAAGAAGCAAAAGCTACTTGCTGATTGTTAACAGAAGAAACTGTTAAAGATATTCCTACAACAGTACCGAACAAAGCCAAGAAGTTCAAAATACGTCTTTGATTCATGTGTCTATTTGAAAAACTAATAAGGAACCAATACTGATTGGCACAACTTGAATTGCCTTCTACTAATGCCACTGAAAATAGCAACAGACAAACACGAACCTTGAGAATTTAAAATTAATATTTTCGGCGATTTCTCTACCGATCAAAAATTATTGTCACCCGAATGCAAAACTCTCTGATAATTTTTGTAGATGTTGATAACTGTCTTAAGAAGTAATTGCTATTAAACATATCAAACTATAATTAATCTTTCCAAGTCAAAAGCAATACAAAAAGTATTTTTGACTATATAAAAAGTCATATTATGTTGATATTAATACTTGTAGTTAGTAATTCGGCGTAAAAAAAAATTCACTATGTCAAGAAATGTAAATTAAGTAATTCGGCGCAAAAAATTCAAAGTATGTCATAAGCGAGGGAAACGAAGCATAATAGGATTTCTTTATAAAGATGCGCCGAATTAAGCCACCCCACCGGTTGGCAATGTATTGGTAGCTCCACCCTTAGATAGAGTGAGAGCAATTAAGTGCAACCTCCGCCCAGAATTGGTATAAACCCACGATTTTTAATCCTGGGCTTTTATTCTCACGAATTTTGTAAACTCCACTTTCGGGGAATAATGTGAAATTACAAGTTCATATTCTTATTCACCAACCCTTTAGAAGTGAATAAACTCAAGGCAGGAGAATTTTCTAATAGCAAAGAATGTTGCGGTAAACCAATAGTAATATTTTCTCTATCAAAAGCGTACTTGAGGCGACGACGAAATTCTCTTCCAATTGCAAATTGTTTACCAGCTTCAGTTTTAAACCATAGCACAATCTCGATACCATTATAGCTAATATTATTTACTCCTAAAACATTAATTGGGTCAATTACACTATCTTGCCACTCTGGATCGTTCTGCATTCCACAAGCAGTTTCTCTGACAATGGAGAGTGCTTTATCTACATCAGCTTTGGGAGATATTTCTACAGTAAAAACTATTCGTGACCAATCTTTTGTTAAATTATGAACTGTCGATATACTACTGTTAGAAATAGTACTTAAAGTTCCATTTGCTTGGCGGAGTTGTGTCATCCGTAGATTGACATTTTCCACAACACCTACAGTTCCGCTAATATTAATTAAATCACCAATAATAAATTGGTCTTCCCAAAGCATAATAATACCATTGATGATATCGCGAATTAAATTTTGGGAACTAAAAGAAATTGCAAAACCAACAATTCCCGCTCCGGCTAATATTGGTAGAATCGGAATATGTAATTTTTCTAAAAACCACAACATACCTAATACCATCCAGATAAAAGTTACTGCTCCATTTAAGACATTACAAAAGGTAGTTAACCGGGAAATACGTCGTGGAGAAACATCTGGTTTTTGTAATTGTGGTTCTAAAAACTTATTGAATAAAAAATCGATGGTAACGCTACTAGCTTTAATACCTAAAATTGTACCGAGAATAATTGCTAATAATAAAGGTTTAGTAAGTAACCAATCTTCTAACCAACGAGTATAAGGAAACATTCCCGCAATCCAGGCTAATCCCAATACCCACAACATAAATAAACTAATTACTAATATCCACCTTTTAAGTGTATTACCATTTAATTTACGCTGCCAAGCTAGTTTTTCCTGACAGTAATTCATCATTTGGGTATCAACAGGTTCTTCTAACGTTGAATTTTCTTCTGACTCGATGACAAAATCACTCATTTGGGGTTGTTGTTCTTGTAGTCTTTGCCACCTTCTTAAAAAGCTTTTATACCAGGATACTAATAATAACGTAAAAAATACTATCCCAATTAATATTCCTAAAGAAATAAAAGCCTGACGCTGTAAATATTCTGGTTGTCTTTCTCGTTGTGCTTTAATTAATGCAAGACGAATAATTTTTCTAAATTCCTCAGCTAAATCGGCTACCGATAAACCATGAAGTTGAGCATCCAACTCAGTAACACTCATTAACTTGCGTCGTTCTAATTTTCTACCATCGCCAACTAATATTACTGTTTGCCCTTCGCTTTGAGCCGGAGTAACGTATAATCTTCGAGAATTGAAACCCCCAGATACAACTTCAGAAAGACTTTGTTCATACATTTCTACCCGAATTTCAAGCGGTGAAATCCGATTCTCCTCAAATCTTTGATTACTAGTTCCCTTCCTTGCTGCAATATGCAAAAGTTCTCGTCCATCCAGGGTTATGGGAGCATAAATAATGCTACCTTGATTGTCGAAAGAATTAGTAAAAAGGTTAATATCTGGATTTTGTGCTTGAACTTTGTGGCTTGTGAAGATAGTTAAAGTAAAGGTTAAAAGGCTAATAAGTATAAAAGCTTTAGCGGAAATAATATAAGAATACATCCGCTTTTTTAACCCCTTCAATAGATTAACCATATTTTTACCAAGATATTTTCAACTGTTTAACGGTTATTAGTTTAATGCAAAACTGTATCAAGTAGGTAGGTGGATAAATTTATCAGGTTAATGCCTACAAGACTTTCTACCCAACTGATGTTATTGATAATCTTTATAATTATTGATTACAATTTGTTTTTTAATACTCAAATTCAATAAAACTAAACAATTATTCCTTGTTAAAAATGCTTATAAATAAAAATTTACTCTGTAATATGAAAATCCTAATTAAGGTGAAAATGTTTACATATAAATATTTAAAAATGTAGTTTTAAACTATTGTAAATTATTAAACTTAGTTAGAAAATCAAGAGTTATGCATTGTTAATACAGAAGTAGCCGTAAAATCCATCGTCGCTGTTTTACAAGCCTAGTTATTTACCTCCTACAGCATCTATTCAGGTTGACAAATCCCATAAAAGCTTAACTAGTTATAAATATCTAAGAAATTAAAGGATAAATAGCAAATATTTGTTCGCGAAGGAATATATATAGTATTTCAATTGATATTTATCTAAAAAAAATAAATATTTTTTCATCACATGTGCTTTTTAAACTATAGGTAAATCAGTAATTTTGTTAAACTCATAATAATAAATTGAATAGCATTGTTTGGAATGATTGAAGTAAGTTATACAAAAATTTTGCTAGCTTTGTCATCTCACAAACTATGTGATAACCCTTACAAAAAAATAAGCAGGTGTTAGTTTGAGCATAATATTTTATAAGATTTTTTGTAAAATAACAAATTATTAATGCTATAAAATTTTCCTGCTAAAAAAAGCTTAATTCGCAAATAACCAGACTTGTTTATATTAAAAATAAGTTATCAAATTTTTCTATTGATAGGAATTATCTTGATTAGACATCTACTTAAGCTTCCAAAAAAAATCAACTTTTGTTAAATGCTGGATGCAAGGGAGTAAAGTGAAATTACCAAAAATTAGGTTTGATTTGTTTAAAGTTATTCTACTATTTTTATTAGTAGTTTTCTTGCCTTTAATAGCATATTATTCTCTAAGTATTAGTACATTAGTAAAAATACTATACTCCGTCTTATTTTGCTTAACTTGCACTGTAATACTATTTGAAGTAGTCTGTGCAATATTTATTAAGCAAGCCAGTCTACAAGTATTTAAAAAAAAGCAGGTAGATGTTTCTGTCAAGCATAATGTGGATATAAAATATCAATTACCAAAAAAAATATCTGTAATTATTGCTGCATACCTGCCTAATGAGAAAGATATAATTATAGATACGCTGCAACATTTTCTTTTTCATCTGAAATATCCAAGTGAATATGAAATAATACTTGCATATAATACTCCTCGAAGGTTAGAGATCGAAACTCAACTAGAAATAATGAGTCAACATTTTTCTCATTTAAAAGTAGTAAAAGTTGAGGGAAGTACTAGTAAGGCAGAAAATCTCAATTCAGCTATAAATTTGGCTTCTGGAGAAATGATAGCCTTATTTGATGCAGATCATCGTCCAACTCTTGAAGATAGTTTTGAAAGAGCATGGCACTGGATAGCTAATGGATATGATGTTGTTCAAGGTAGATGTACTATCCGAAACTACAAAGACAGTATTATATCCAGTCTAGTGGCGGTGGGATTTGAAATTATTTATGGGTTGTGTCATGAAGCGCGTTCAATATTAACTAACACAGCTATTTTTGGTGGAAGTAACGCTTACTGGTATGCTGAGACTCTTAAGCAAGTAAAATTTAACAAAAATAAGCTAACGGAAGATATTGATGCAACGCTAAACTTGCTTACTCATGGTTATAAGTTAATTCATGATCGCACAATTGTTGCTACTGAAGAGGCTCCCACAACATTTATGTCATGGTGGCGACAACGCAAACGCTGGAATCAGGGTTGGTTAGAATGTACGCTTAAGTATCAAAACAAAATGAATAAATCTAGATACTTAAGAAAACGCCAAAAAATATATTGGTTCTACACGTTAATCTATAGGGAAATATTTTCAATAATCAGTTTACAATTATTAACCTTGACTAGTTTGCAATTTTTGATTGGCGAATCGACTTTGTCTGATTCAGTACAGCTTCTTATTGATTTTACTTTTTTCTACACCATTGTCACTAGTTGGATCACGACGTTTGCAGCAATGTTAATCAAATCACAGCCTTACGAATTAAAAGTGTTTCTGATTTACTTTATTGCAAATATCCCTTACACATTGTGCAAAATGATTATCACTCTGGTGGCTTGGTACGATCATGTCGCAAAAGAAACATCCTGGGTTGTGACTCCAAGACAACGCCGGAAAATATGAAATTGAGTAAGGAGTAATGAGTAATGAGTAATGAGTAAGGAGTAATGAGTAATGAGTAATGAGTAACGAGTAATGAGTAGAATACGCGCCATCTTTTCAATAGGGTTATATAGTAAGTAATTAGCCAGACTTGATATAAGTAGGTTACTTGAAAAGTTGAACTGCTCGACAAGGCAATAGGCACTCTTGCAATAGTCAGGAGGGTTTGGGCTTAATTAGATTGTCTGATAAAGGGTGGAAATGTCGAATCATACAACCCCGTAGCCAATGGAGATGATTTTACTTTTGGGCACGCACAAAAAATATGGGCGCATCGCACCAAACACCTTTATCTGTGGTTGGTAAAGTTTGCATCTGTTTGATATACTCAGCTTTTAATTCCTCTAACTTATCTGGGGAAAGCTGAAAAACTTGATAACCAAAGACATTTTTGGCATTCATTTGCCAAATTTCTTCGGCAATGTTAGCATCCACTTGAAAATACCAACCAAACTGTTCGGTTTGTATGTTAATTTTTTTAAAACCCATTGCCTGCAATAATCCATGGCATCTCTCAATAGTTCCCATTGCTTGATTCGGATTGGGAACATTTATACCATAGCTTTGTGCAACTTCTCTAAATAAAACAGAAGTTGGGAAAGCATTTTCTGCCCAAACATTAAATGCGACAAATCCATCTGTTTTGATAAACCGATACCATTTTCTCAAAGCTGCTGGGATATCAGTTAAATAACAAACAGCTAAAGAACATAAAATCCCATCAAAAATATTATCATTAAAATTTAAGGTTTCCGCGTCAGCTTCAAAAAATTCAACATTTTGAAAATTAGTTTTAGCTAACTTTTGTTTAGCATTATTCAACATCCCTGTAGAGATATCAACACCAATCACCTTACCTTCCTTACCAACTTTTTGGGCCGCATTCAGGGCTACAATTCCTGTACCGGTGGCTATATCTAAAATTTTCTGTCCGTTTTGTAAATTGGCAAATTCAATCAAACGATTGGCGATCGCTATATAAAATCTACCATTATCATAATTAGTTCTGGAATTGAAGTCAGTAAGTAACTGCTGTTTGTATTTATCGTAGTTATCAAAATTTATTTTTTTTTCCATAGATATAGCGGTTTTCATTTGAGTAGAATACATTCTTGTGG
>DESS01000365.1:40313-44296 GCA_002361335.1 Richelia sp. UBA3308 | reverse complement strand
CCGTAGGAATTCTACTAATTTTTTATGTATTGCATCCAACTGAAATTCGCTATATTTGAATAAATTTCTGCTTTTTGGGGCAGCTTTGGTTAAATAACGCTACAATCGCAGTCTGGCTCAAGATAAAAATAGAGGACTATTTATTTTATTTCTCCTCACGGCAAATTTTATATCTAATAGCGCATTTATACAATCGTCTCCCAAGTCCCCTGCGTGGCTGAGGTTGACTATTAACGCTTCTTGCGCGCTTGTCTTGCATTGCTTGAATTTGCCCTTGCACTTTGGGAAAATTTCTTGCTCACGACTTACGCACGGGCTAAGTGTTTACGTCATTACGAACGAAGTGAAGTAATCGCAAAGCCTTGTTTTTCCTCACGAGTGCGTAAGTCCTATTGCTCTTAAGAGAGGAACAAGTTAGTCCACCTAACACTATCAAGTATAGATACTGAATCGATTGATATTTTTATCTATAATTTTGACATCTTTTTCTGCTGCTGCCATTGTCCGATATTGGCATAAGCAACTTAAAGTCCTTATCTGGTATATAGTTTTCCCGACTGAAAAAATATAATCAACCAGAAACGCTAAAAAATATAGTATTAATTTTTACTATTTCCTCTGAGATTTAATACTCAATAAGGAGGTATATTCAATTTAGTTGCTATGGAGTGCTAGATATTCTATGGCTCCAATAGCGTTGAAAACATCCAATCGACAAGGAAAAAATACTTATGATCGACTTAAACCTGACTGCAGAACAGCTACAATTACAAACCATAGCGCGTGACTTTGTGGAAAACGTAATAAAACCTGTTGCTACGAAAATTGACGAGTCTAACAATCCAGACTTCTTTCCTTGGGATTTTTGTCAAGAGGTTTTTCGCAAAGGTGCCGAATTAGGATTTACGTCGCTGCTGCTTCCACCTGAATATGGTGGTATGGCACGAAAATGTATAGACTTTGTTTTGGTTCAGGAAGAACTCGGTGCAGGAGATGTCAGTATTGCTTGTAGCTACTTTAATATGACTGCTGCTATGTCGCTTTTTGTTGCCAGAGCTGGAACTAGTGAACAAAAAAAGCGCATACTCTCTAATTTTACCTCTGGGGAAGCGCTTCTATTTTCTGCTGCAGAAAGTGAGCCAGCAGTAGCAACCTCTGATATGTTCTGTCCCATACCAGATCCTCAAATTGGGATGAAAACATTTGCCTACCGCGTTTCGGATGGATACGTACTCAACGGTAGCAAGTCGTGTTTAATCACAAATGCTGGTATTGCTGATGGATACTTTATTCTGGCACGCACATCAGAAGAAAAGCCGTTGCAAGAAAGTATGTCAATGTTCTACCTAGAAGCCGATACCCCAGGTTTAAAATTTGGTAAGAGAACACAGATGATCGGTTGGAAAGCATCCCACCATGCCGAACTCTATCTTAATAATGTGCAGGTACCCAAGGAAAATTTGATCGGCACTGAAAACCAAGCCGGACAACTCTTAATGCTGCTTCCGGAAGTAGCTATTGGATTGGCAGCATCCTATGTAGGATTAGCTCGTGCTGCTTACGAATACGCTCTCAATTATGCCAAACAGCGGGTAAGTTGGGGTCGTCCGATTATCGAACATCAAGCTGTTGCTTTAAAACTAGCCGATATGATGGTGAACACCCAGGCTGCACGATTAATGGTTTGGGATGCAGCAGTCGCAGCAGACACCAATCCTCAACTAGCTGCAACAGTGAAAGCCCCAGCAGCAAAGACATTTGCAGTAGATGTGGCAATCAAAAACGCCCAAGCAGCAGTGGAGATTCTTGGCGGTTATGCAGTTCTTCAGAAGCATCAGACGGGTAAGTTTCTTGCTGATGCTTGGATTGGATATTCATGTGACTTCACAAAAGATATATTACGTCTTGGAATCGTCAACTTTCTGTAAGAGGGAAAGGGCAATGGGCATGGGGCAAGTCTATATTGAAATACCCACAGACGTAGCACTACTACGTCTGGCACATACAGCACAATGCTTGTAAATGAGGTACAACCATTAATGATAAAACTCTTGTGGTACGGGCATCCTGCCCGCTCGCGGAAGGTACCGAACGCCGATGAAATATGCTGTAAATTATCCTTTTACACAAAGAACCTGTTTTAAAGTGGCGACAACTTCTACTAAATCTGATTGATTTTCCATAACTTGTTGAATGGGTTTATAAGCACTAGGAATTTCATCTAAAACTCCTGTATCTTTTCGACATTCTACACCCTTTGTTTGCTCAATCAAATCATCAAGAGTATAAGCTTTCTTGGCTTTATTTCTGGACATTAAACGCCCAGCACCATGAGCGCAGGAACAAAAACTTTCAACATTTCCTTTACCTTTAACAATATAAGATTTTGCTCCCATGGAACCGGGAATAATTCCATAATCTTCCTTTTGTGCTCTGACAGCACCTTTACGAGTAACATAAACTTCCTCACCAAAATGTACTTCCTTCTCGGAATAATTGTGATGACAATTTACCACCAATAAAGGTTTAAACGCCTTTCCACCTGCTAAATGCTTTTCAATAATCTTCTTAAATCTAGCCATCATCACATCGCGGTTGTAACGGGCATATTCCTGTGCCCATTGCAAATCGCGCCAATAAGCAGCAAATTCGGGAGTACCGGCGATAAAATGAGCTAAATCGGGATCTGGTAATTTATTACCAGCCATTTTAGCTAAATCCTTTGCCGTATTAACATGACACTGTGCTAACTTATTGCCAATATTACGGGAACCAGAATGGAGCATCAACCAAACTTGATTTTCGGTATCTACACAAACTTCGATAAAATGATTCCCGCCACCGAGGGAACCCAATTGTTTCATCGCTTTTGTTTCTAAATCTTTTACACCACGATGCAACTCTTTAAAATCGCGCCAATTTTGCCAGTTAGTTACAGTTTTTTCAACATCTTTATTTTCATTGAAACCAGTAGGAATTGCTGCTTCAATATCCAAGCGAATTTTCTTTAGTTTCCCTTCTAATTGTTCGCCTTTAAATGGAGTTTTGATAGCTCCCATTCCGCAACCTATATCCACACCCACAGCAGCAGGAATTATCGCTTCTTTAGTCGCAATTACTGAACCAACTAAAGCACCTTTACCTAAATGAACGTCGGGCATTAAAGCTACATGTTTAAACACGAAAGGTAGGGATGCCACATTCTTTGCCATTTTGATTTCATCGTGTTTCAAGTCGTGATTAGCCCAAGATAAAACTGGCGATTCTGTTGATATTTCTAATTCTTTGTAAGGCATAATACAATTTTAGATTTTGACAATTATTTTAGATTTTAGATTTTAGATTTTAGACTTTAGATTTTAACAAGGGATGGGTTTATTTTGGAAACAGGATTTTGGATTTTGACAATTATTTTGCATTTTAGGTTTTGGATTTCTGGCGAATAAACTGTTCCGTTTTTCCCTTGCATTATCTATACAGCATATTTCATCTTTATGAAGTACATTTAGACGGGCCTTCTCTGCCCGTACCACAAGGGTTTTAAATATAGTACTGTACAAAAAATAAGGGCCTTCTCTGCCCATACCACAAGAGTTTTAAATATAGTACTGTACAAAAAATAAGGGCCTTCTCTGCCTGTACCATAAGAGTTTTAAAATATAGTAATGTACTCAAAATATAATCTTAGTCCTGTAAATTTTAACGCTCTCAAGGGGGGACATTTTGCCCGCTTTATTAAATAACAGCATCTTATACCATTTCTTTATAAACATGCGCCCCACTTACCGCCTAGACAGGCTTTGCTTCAGTAGCTGCACCATAGCCAGAGTGATCCGAGTAGAGGCAGCCTCATACAGAATTGGTATTAACTCGACTTTTCTCTCATAACTCTCTCATGGGAACTGTAAACCATATCTAATTAAACGAGCCGAAGTTGGAAGAGCCGAAGTGCGGAGGCGGAGAATCTCCGCCTCCGCCCGAAG
>DESS01000365.1:0-40283 GCA_002361335.1 Richelia sp. UBA3308 | reverse complement strand
GGAATTGGGATGGGGTATAATGCCCAACCCAATTCTTCCATCCTTTGTTGCCGCTTGTTTTAAACCCATATGTTTAAGTTAAATCAATTTAAATTCCTCTTGTAATATGATTGTAGTACAAAATATGAGAATGTCAATTTTTTGTGGAAAAACGCAAAATACAAAATGGAAAATATATATTAAAATTTTATAAAGAAAATACTTTTATATTAGGTTTTATATAGATGCCAGTTCATGAAGATACAATCTGGGAAAGTATTTTATCTCCTGTGGTTCGTCTGTTGATTAATGAAGAAGAGTTGCAACGTTATTCCCAAAGTGTGGATTGGGAAAAAGAGGGCGATCGCTTTCGACGAGATAATGTTGTGATTCCTGCGTACTACAGTTCGCAAAATTTTCATGGAGTAGAGAGGGGATATTTGAATCCGAGTGCGGCGGTAACTTATGATGCTGTGACTCAATATCTTTTACCGCCGAATGAAACTTGGGTTCGTCAAGCTTTAATTGATGGGGTTAAGGTAAAGCCGCGACGCATTCTTGATTTGGGTTGCGGTACGGGTTCAACAACTTTAATGTTAAAGCAAGCTTTCCCCGAAGCAGAAGTGATTGGATTAGATTTGTCACCCTATATGTTGCTCAGAAGTTTCCACAAAGCCCAAAATGCTGGTTTAAACATTGAATGGCGACAGGGAAATGCTGAAAATACATCTTTGGCTAATGCTTCGTTTGATTTAGTTACAGCTTCTTTATTGTTTCATGAAACCCCTTGTTCAGCTACCCAAGCAATTATGCATGAGTGTTTTCGCTTGCTAGTGCCTGGGGGACAAGTATTGATTTTAGATGGTAACCAGAGAACCTTGCTTAGCTTAGAATGGTTGAATAATATTTTTGAAGAACCATTAATTCACGAATATGCTGCTGACAGTGTGGATGCAAATATGGGTGCAGCGGGATTTGCAGCAGTACGAACCGAAGATGTATGGTTAACTAGTCAGTTAACTAGCGGTATCAAGCCGATTCCGGTAGATGCAACTACTCAAACTAATGTTAGACAGTATGCACCCACTTCTGTTGATAGCACATTAGATGATAGCTTTGGTTTACCTTCCCCAGCATAATACAATAGCATGATAAAGGCAGTTATATTTGATTTTAATGGTATTATCATTAAGGATGAATCAATTCATCAGCAATTGATTGAAGAAATTTTGTTGCAAGAAAATCTGGTACTTAAACCGGGTGAGTATCAGCAAATATGTTTGGGACGTAGTGACAGAGGTTGTTTGAGAGATTTATTAGCAAGTCGCGGACGAATTGTTGATGAAGCTTATTTAACTAAGTTAATAACTAAGAAAGCCCAAAGTTATGTAGAGCAAATAAAGGCATTAGAAAAATTACCTTTATACCCTGGTTTGCATGATTTTATCATAAAAATAAGTTCGAGGGGTTTTAAGTTAGCAATAGTTAGTGGTGCGATTCGCAAAGAAATAGAATTAGTCCTCGATCGCGCTGAGTTAAAGGAATATTTTTCAATTATAATTGCCGGGGATGACATTACTACCAGTAAACCAGAACCCGACGGGTATTTGTTAGCATTAGAGCGTCTCAAACAACAATATCCGGAATTAAATCTACAAGCGGATGATTGTTTGGCAATTGAAGATACACTATTCGGTATTCAAGCAGCAAAAGGAGCAGGAATGGAAGTAGTAGGAGTTGCCAATACCTATCCATTTCATATGCTACAACGTCAAGCCAATTGGACTGTAGACTATTTAAAGGAATTGGAACTTGAACGAATAGAGGAAATTTATTCTCCTACACCAGTGGAATCGACTGTTAATGAATGATATTATTATCGTTCTACTAATCAATACTCATTACTCATTACTCATTACTCATTACTCATTACTCATTACTCATTACTCATTACTTAGACCCCACAGATATGATAACTGTTTAACCGAACATGATATAAGTCCCGATATCAGGTTCGACTACATGGGAATCACTACCCAGTTTTAAATCAAATAGAAAGGATAAACTAAATTAAAGCGATTATTGGTTGTTCTCACTTGATAATTAATAATAATTAGTAACTTACTATCTTCATTATCATCAGGGGTAACATTAATATCTAAAATATCAATTCGAGGTTCCCATTCAATTAAGGATTGTCTGACTTCACTGACAATTTGTGCGACGGTACTCGCACTATTGGCTGAAAAAACAAAATCATGAATTCCACAGCCAAAATCAGGACGCATTATTCGTTCCCCTTTAGCTGTTCCTAAAATTGTCCAAATCGATTGTTGAACAGCCATCTCATAACGAGATATTTTGATTTGATTTTTTTCATCCAGCTCAACAGGAAAAGCTAGTCCAACTCCTAAAAAATTATCGTCCATTTTTATATTTTACTTTAATTATTTAAACATCAAACATCCAAACTTCTAAAACTATTTTTAAGATATTTCTAAAGATGTATCATTAATTGTCACTTTCTTAGATTTCAGTTTCAATGCATCTTCTGCATTAATTTCCATCGTTTTACATTCAATATTAACTTCCGAATCTTTTCCTGTGACTGTAATTTTCCCAGATTTTGAATCAATCACAATTTCATTACTTTTTTCTTCTGGGAAACTGATAGTTAATTTATTTCCCACTGAATCGATTTCAATTTTATTCTTTTGGGTTTTATCTTGAATAATAATTTTTTCTTTGTCTTTTGTATCATCTAAAATAATGGTATGACCACTACGAGATTTGATTAAACGACGATTCACCCCTGATTGATTAGATTCAGGTGGTTTATCGACTCCGTTCCATAATCCTCCTAAAATATAAGGACAATCAATCATCCCATTTTCAAAAGCAACTAATACTTCATCTTCAATTTCCGGTAAACAATATAAACCTCTTTCTTTTCCAGCCATTGGGCTTAAAACTCTCGCCCAATAGCTTTCATCAGTCTCCGATAATAAAGGAAATTTTACTTTAACTCTTCCTAATCCATCTTTATCTTTGTTGTTGGTGACAATTCCAATTGTCACACCATAATAGCGTTCTTCTTCATTATTTTTATCTATTAAATATTGTGGTATCATGTAGCATTTCTCTTGAACGAAAATTCTGTTTGATAACCCTCTGACTCAGAATAGCTATGGGTTGTTTCTGTGACATAATAGGAACCACTAAAACGTTCACCAACACCAGTAATTTCTATGACTTTTCCAACTCTTAGTTTAGGATTTCCTATACAAGTTCCTTCTCCTGTGATGTAACTTCTCGTCATTTTATTAAACAAGGCTTCAGCTACTTTTTTAGCTTCTTGTTCAGTTTTAATGGAGGAATTGAGATAAATATAACTGGTTTGGCCAAAAATTTTTACAGCCTTTGCACCACTGGTTTTTCCTCCCATGGTAGTTTTCTCGTCCCCGACTCCAGCTTTTCCGATTAATCGTTTTTTTTCTAAAGGATTCCAACTGCGGACTTCAATTTGTCCTACTTGTTCCATAGTACTTAAACGAGGGGAAAATTGAATTAAATCTTCTTTTATATCTAAAGTTAAAATTGTTTGACTATCTTCTTGGACAGGCCTAAAATTTAAAGTTTTATTTTCAACAAAAACTTCATAACCAATTCTTTCAGCACGACTTTGCAAAAAATCTAAATCTGATTGATTCGACTGGATTACATAATCAAGAGTTTCCTTGGTGGCTTCAATATTGGTTTCTAATTTTTGTTGCTCGGCAATTTTTTCTGCAATTTTACTATCTTGTGTATTAGTAAAAGTTTGAGTTGGATTTCCTCTTAATAAACGATGACTATAGTTGTGACCTCTTACCGTTAAAATAGCTTCATCTGATGTAAATTCAGGTTCTAATCCAGTAATTTCTCCAACAATCAAAGATTCTTGGTTATTTTGATAACCTAATTGAATTTCAATTTTATTTCCTAACCCAAAGTATTCATCATTATCAATCCAATTGGCTTTTTTTTGAATCAAATCCCAACCACTAATTTCAAGAGTAAACATTGCAGGTGCTTCTAAATCTTCCGATACTTTTATTCTTATAGAACCTGTTTTACTCCTTACATCAATGGGTAAAGGATTATCATTAATAATAATCCTTGCAACTGGAACCAGGGATTTAGTCATTATTCAATAGTGATTAGTTTAAAGGGGGAATAGTTAAGGATTGACCAGCTGTTATTATCCGAGGATTATTTAAGTTGTTGGTTTCTGCTATAATACGCCATAATGAGGGGTCATTATATTCTTCTGCTGCAATACTGCTCAAGGTTTCACCTTCTTTGACAATCCGAATTGGATCGTCAATAGGGTTAATTTTTCTTTTTGTTGTTTCAGGATCTTCCCATTCTATAAAAGTACAACTTAAAGTAGCTCTAACAGGTGTACCATCCTCCAGAAATTGAGTCACTGTTTTAGTAACTTGTTGAAGAAATCCTTGAAATAACATTTTTTCTCCCCCCCAATAAAGTTGACATAAAGAAGGTCTTGCTGGATCAAATGCTCCTGCTCCCTTTTTTTGAGTAAGATTATAAATAGGGTCGGTAAATTCTTCAACATTTTTAGGGGTATAATATCCTGAGGGATTAAGCATCTCTAATATAGTTGGCTTTAATCCTCTAATAGTATCTTTAATTGTCGTGTCAAAGAATAAATCAACACTTAGTGTGGCAGGCTCATCACTACCGATTAATTGTCCATCTGTGTTAAGTTTTCCCCCACTTCTAGAATAGGCAAGTTGATTGGGATTAAATAAGACTTCTACTTCATCATTATACAAACCTGAAGATGTTTCAATTTTAATCTTTAATTTTTCTAGCGCCATTTTTTATAGCCTCTTCGTTCAGTTTCCACCATAAATTTACGTTTTAATTTGCGCTCTACTTGATTAGTAATTGCATTAATATCGATTTTCGGTTGATTATTTTCTGGTTTTTGAGAAGTTTGATTATTTATTAACCATTGATTAACAACTGTTGGCGAGGTTTGAGAGGAATTCGGATTATTTTGATTGTTGTTATGGTGTTGAATATGTTGATAAGCATTAGAGTCAATTAATGATTCAGATTTTCCCTGAGAATTGTTTTGAGGAAATACCAAAGGTGTAAAATTTTGTTGGGTTTGTTGCTTTGGTGTTTCTAAGACAACTAATGGCTCTTTTGGCAAAGATGGAGAGTAAATATTGATGTTATTTTCTGGCTTAACTATTGGTTTAACTACAGGTATATTACTGTTTTTCTGATTCTTTGATGAAAGACTATTCGATTGTAATTGTTTATTTATATTATTTTCTTTGATGAGGTCAATATTAGTTCTTGTATGAGGATAAATAATTGGTAAACTAGGTTTATCTATATTATTTTGTAATTGTTCGGAAGTTGATATTTCAATTGTTACTTTTGGTAAATCAGATGTATTTTTTTCTACTAATTCACTCCTCCGATTATCATTAATACTATTAATATTTACAAGATTAGTTATATCTTTCTTAGAAGATTGTGTAATTATAGATTCAGAATTATTTAATTCTGGTTTAACTAGAGGTAGCTCAGAGAATTTTGCAGTCTGTGATTGATTTATTGGATTTGAGCTAATCTGATTAATATTTTCCTGATTTGAAGAATTATCTTGATTTAAAGGTTGAGAAAATGCAGGTTTTTGATAAACTACAGACTCAGGATTATTTAATTCTGTTTTTACTAAAGGTAATTCAGAAGGTTTTGCTGTTGATGATTCATTTGTCTGAGTCAAATTAATCTTATTAATATTTTCCTGATTTGAATGATTATCTTGATTTAAAGGTTGAGAAATTACAGGTTGTTGAGAATTTACAGAATCAAGATTTTTTAATTCTGGTTCTACCAGAGGTAATTCACTATTATATTCTTCTTTTATATTAGGTTCTGTATTGGATAATGAAGTTATATTAGATGAGTCAGAAATATTAGATGATAATGAAGTATCTACTTTTCGTTGAATGATGGGTTGAGCAATAGAACTTTTAATAGGAGGAAGTGAATTAATTTTCTCTGCTTTTACTGCCACCGCAGAAGATGAAAGTTCATTTAAATCAGATTTACCTGAAGTCTTTGGTGAACTCGAAGTATTTGGTGAAATTGCTAAGCTATTTTCTTCTTGATTATTTAGAGAAGGTTGAGCATAAACAATTGGAGTATTGTTTGTATTTAAGTTTTTTTTGGTTGACCAACGAGGATTTTTTAATAAAGGATTACGATTATTAAAGTGTTGCGTTCGCAGTAAAACTTTTGTCGCCATATCAAAATTAATTACCCCCGGTTGACTTAGGGGACGAATTAGGCGTTTTTCCAATTGTGGATTAATGGCATTTTGCCATATTTTTTGTTGATTTTTCTCCATTTTTGATTTCAAGCCCAAAGTACATCATAAACATCCATGAAAATTTGTAATTTTTTGATATTCTACCTATTATCTTCTAGATACTTATTACCGAAATATTGGGGTCTAAAGCCCTGTCTTTTGAGGCAGAATGTTTTTGGGACGGGGTTTGAATCCCGGTCACAAAAACAAACTTATTACTTATTACTTATTACTTATTACTTATTACTTATTACTTATTACTTAATTCAAGCTTCCTCTATTTTCTCTACAATATCTATTTCCTCTATAACATCTATCTTTTCATCAATATCAATATATTCCTCTTTAGCCTGATACCCATAACTAACACCCTGAGAAATGAATTTACTAATTACTGGAAGTTTGGATAATGGCAATAATTTACTAAATAGAGGTCGGCTAATTCCTTGGTGAACTAACTCGATACTTTCAATTGCAACTTCGCCACTACTAGAATCAAATTGAGGCCCTGACCACTTAACCGGAAAAGCATTGGTAAAATTCCACCACATAATAGGAAGACGCTGATGATCTAGCAACATAATTGTGCCATTTTTACGCTTGATTTTACCATTCATTGTATCTTCATACCAATTCCAGAGCGTCGGAAAAACTGTTAATCCTTTAGTTAAAATTAAGTTAGAAGAGTTAACTCTTTTGGGAAATTTATGAGTATAACCATAAGTTCCGCCTTCTTGATATTCTTCTAATTCAATTTGACTGTCTAACCCTTGAACTTGAGTAAATCCTCCAGTAATGAGCATATCAATTTCAATCAGGAAATTATAACTCATAAAAGGGTCGAAGCGAACTCCTAGAGTTTCACCTCCTGCGGTCATTAATGTATTGATTGGTAAAGGCATTTTTCCTTACTAAATACAAATAAAGTCTATAACTAACTAATTTTAATTTGGATTATTTAATCTCTGATTAATACGAGCAATTTCTGTTACCCATTGTTGGCGATCGCAATGGGGGAAATTCATAATTTGGTCTGCATCCCAATGAAAATAATAAGCAATATAAGCTACCTCCTCAAACAAACGGTCTGTGGGGTAGCAAACTACTCCCCCAGTGGCGATGTTTCTACCTCAAAATCACCTTGACAATGGGGACAAGTTACTGCAAAACGAGTATGAGCATTTTGATTAATTCGTTGGTATAAGTCTTGTAAATAAACAAGATCGGCAGAAAAAAGTCCTTCAATCATCTTTGGATTTAATTGTGGTAATGTTCCTAAACGAACAATAACCCGTGATAATAGAATAATTACTAAATAACCTGGATTTGCTTGAACTCTAGGGTCTCTTAATGGTGTAATTTCATCGTAAGCTGTAGCTAACCGCATAATGCCTTGCTGATGAGTATTCCCCTCTGAGTCAATATAACCTTGAGGTAAGGTGAAAGGAAATTCTGTTTGCGGCATAGTTTTTTATCTCCTTTAAAACAGACTAAACACGAAGTATAGTATTTTCATTTAAGATATTGATGTAGAATTTAGCAAATAAGGTAAAACTAAAAAACGCTATATTCATTCTACTTATTAATTAATTAATTAATTAATTATTATTTACAATTTAACAATTGAGTTGATAACCCAAATGAAAATACTATACAACAATATCTGATATTTAACTGTTAATTTTTAAGACCATTTATCAACGGTAACACCTTCATGAACAAACTCAAGACTTTCGATGGCAATATCATCAGAAGTGGCGCTCATATCTGGTGCTGACCAAGTTGTGGGCCAGCAATGAGTTAAATTCCAACGAATTTTTTCACTTCCTTGTTGATCTAATAAAACAATAGAAACATTACGCCGATCTGCTGTTCCATCCATCACGTTTTTTCGCCATTTCCATAGTTCATCATTATTTGTGATTCCTCGTTTTAAAGATATGTTGGAATAGCTCACTAATCCAGGAATTTTACGAACTGTTGCAGGGTCAGTTCCTTCTCGATATTCGGTTGCATTTTGGGTGGTATCTAAGCCGGAACATTCTTGAAAACCTGCCCAAATAATTCCATCCCATTCGACGAAAAAATTATAACCTAAATATGGATCTGGGCTATGGGGTGCTGCCATGATTTTAATTCTCCTTCAAGTTGATTAATGAACAATTCATTAGTTTTTTGGATTTAATTTATTTGGATTGAATTGATTTGTATTTATATTTAAGCCAATATTTAAACCAATATTTAAGCCAAAAATTATTGAACTGTAGTTACTCCAGTTTCTCCATGAATCAAACGAACAACAATAAACTCATTTGGTACTGTTGGTGCAACTCCAATTTCTGTAATAACTTTTCCCTCATCTTGAACAGATGTAGGGTTAGTTTCATCATCACATTTGACATAAAAAGCTTCTTCAGGACTACTTCCTTTTAGCGCACCTTGAACAAACAAAGTTTCTAAATAAGCACTGACTTCCCGTTCAATCCGAATCCAAAGTTTGATATTATTGGGTTCAAAAGAAGCATCTGTTAAATTTCTTTCTACCCAACGACCGATAGTAATAATTAGGCGTTTGACTGTGATATAACGCTCATTCGGCTGGGAACTTAAGGTATATGCTCCCCAAATGCGAATCCCTCGCCCAGGAAAAGCTCGAATACAGTTAACATAGGGAAAACTACTTTCTTTCGGGTTGAGAATTGCTTGCTCGGAGTGACTAATATTCCTCCGTACATTTAGCACTCCTTCTAATACTTTGTTTGCAGCAGCCTGATGAACACCAATGGTTCTATCTTGCTGAGCATATAATCCTGCAATATGGCCACAGGGTGGAATATAACCAAAGTTTGAATTTGTATTAGCAACTTTAATCCAAGGACAATATAACGCCCCGTAATCACTATTTAATTGTTCCTGATGCTCTTGTATTTCCTCTAGAGTAGAAACATTTAAAGAATCGAGTATGGCAAAGCGATCGCCCATATTTTGACAGTGATTTAAAATCAGTTTTTGCATTTTAATCACTTGTTCTAAATCTGGTTTTCCTCGCATTAAATCAGGAAAACATACTAAATCAATTGTTTCTAAAGATTCAATAACCTCTAATCCCTGAACTAAGGCTTCCTCAACTTTTAAATTCGGATTAAGAGGAAGCACATAACAAACTTGTCCACCATTTTCAAAAAAACCTAGAACTGCATTATACAGATAACTATCAACTATAGACTCATCAAATGGCTGGGAAAATTGAGTGAATAGGGTTAACTCTTGAGGTTGATTGATTATAAATTTTTCCAGTTCCTCCTCATTCGTAATTTGATTCTCTGTAAAACCCAAAAATACTGGAATTCCAGTAAGCAGTTCGGGCCTTTCTTGAGGAAAAATATCCTCTCGATAAACACCAGGAGTAATCAGAGTTTGCATCTTTTACAGTTATTAGGTTTAGGCGAACAGTTCTCAATTATTAACTATCGGATTGATTCCATTGACTAATCCGAAAGATCACAAATTCAGCAGGTTTAACAACTGCAATACCAATTTCAATCACTATTTGACCATTATCTCTGACATTGGGTGGATTATTTTCTTCATCACATTTGACATAAAAAGCTTGTTCTGGTGTTGCTCCAAATAATGCTCCAGTTTGCCAAACTGTGGTCAGAAAAGCTGTAACATTACGACGGATTTTTGACCAAAGTTCGGGAGAGTTGGGTTCAAATACTGTCCATTGTGTTCCTTCGTCAATGGATTCCCGAATGAAGTTAAATAGGCGACGTATATTGATATATTTAAATTCCCCATTAGCGTCACCACCCCAAGTTCGTGCACCCCAAACGAGAATATTACCATTGAGACTGCGAATACAGTTTACCCCTTGAGGATTGAGTCCATCTTGTTTGCGTTTGCTGATGTTAAATTTTAGTCCTAATGCCCCTAATACTGTTTCATTGGCAGGTGCTTTATGCACTCCTCTGTTGGTATCGACACGAGCATAAACCCCAGCAATATAACCGCTAGGAGGAACAAATTTACGAGCATTAGTAGCTGGATCGAAGACTTGAATCCAAGGGAAATAATAGGCAGAATAATTAGAAGTTCCCGGTAAACCGTTCTCTCCAGGTTTTAATGTGGTAATGTCCGCTTCTTCTGTACTATCTAAAATGGCAAAACGATCTTGAGTTGTTTGACCACAATGATTTATGATCATGGATAAATAATCAGATTCTGTTACACCCGGAGCTGCTACAAGAGCAATTTCGTCGATTGCTTCAAAAGATTCAAGGGCACTTTCAATATCTGCTTTTGTAGGTACCCAAACCACGTAACAGCGAGTTCCTCCATTACGGAAGAAACCATAAACTGCATGGGCTAGAATACTTTGACCGGGATTTTCGCTAAAATCCCCAAAAGCGTTTTTAAATTCCGTAAAATTCGTGCATAACACGACTTCTCCTGCATCTGTCGAAGGTAAGTTTTCTTCTCCTTCTTCTTCTTCAGATTGAGAATCATCATCACCTGATGTTGTGGCATCATCTGTTTGTTCAATAATCCCAATAAATCCGGCGGTACTTGTTCCTACTCCAGCTATGGGAGAAACCCCAGATTTAATTTCTTCTACATATACACCAGGAGAAAGATACGTTGCCATTTTGATGTTACTCCTTATTCGTTAGTTTTCGATAATGTGAAATCTAAAATGGTAATTTTCCCTTTTTCAATAGTTGCTATTTTAGTAATTGGTGAATAACCATAACCATCAACTATAGTGGTAATTTCACCTTGACTTGAGTCGGAAGAGGGAAGCTCAAGTTGAGTCAAGCGATAAACTCCATCAGAATTGCTTATGGTGTTTTCTTGAGTACCCTCAATTTTTATTTTGGCGTTTGCAACTGCGTTTCCATCATCATCTTTAATTTCACCTTTAAGGGTAGTTGGTATTAAAGAAATATTTAAAATTTTGCGATTTTGAAGACTTTCAGTACCGTTTAACAAATTTTGAGAATCACCAATAACTTCTGTTTGCACAGTGGTGGTTCCATAACGAGAATTTTTTCCGGGAATGGAAAAAGTTAATGTATATTTTCCATTAGGTATATCCACAAAATAAAAATATCCCTCTATTGAGGTTAAGGTAGCATCGCATCTTTGAGTCATTTTGTCCCATTGGGAACCATACTGTAGGGACTGGAGTTGGCAGTAACGCTCAAACTTCGGCGGCTTTTCAGTTATTTCAACGGCAACATCCCTCAAAGCATTACCAGTTTCACCATCTTTGACTTGCCCTACTATGGCAATTTGGCGAACCCGTGGCGTTATCGTTAACCATTGTGACATGTCAATCCCACCTTCAAGCATCAAGATACATGTACGTTTATTTACATTTGTTCGTAAATTAATTTGTTTTGCAAAGATACTTATTAACAAATTAACATTAACAAGAATACACAAATTTATTACTGTTGATTAACCATCAGCCAAGTTCCCACTTCTTCTTGTTCGTAAATCGGTATAGGTAAAATTATGGTGTAATTTAGGGCTGCTTTCGGTTTTCCTCCCATGGCTTGCCAAAATTCCCCTAGACTTTGCAAATTACTTTGGTGCAAACTAAAGGCGCGTATGGGTGGATCGCTTCCTTCCAAACTTCCTTGTAATACGGCATCGGGAATTTGGCGATATCGTAGTAAAACCTTCATAATCTCGCCTAAAAGACGATGTTCAGTTTGAATTGCGCTGCGATCGCTTTCACTTGGCCAAACTGTAATTAAATAAGAACAATCTACCCTTGCAGGGGGACGGGTTTTATAGGCTTTACCATTGCTTTGACGCTCTATAGGAGACCATCCTGTTCGTAATTCTAAGTTTTCCCGCACATCGTAAAGAAAAAAATCGACAGCAGGAAGGGTTACTTTATTAACAAATTCTTGATCTGGTGTCTCGAAACTAATAGTAATTGGTGTCCCATCATCTTCAGGAATAAATAAATGAGGTAATTCCAATTTTAATAGTGCATCTAGGGTTCGATCTAAATCATGGAGCATTGTAAATATTGAAAATTAACCTTCACCACTTCTAGCCTTTTCTCGAAAGATGGGTTTTGGTTTGATTTCGATTTGTCTTTATTAATACCATAGTTTGTTACCGAAGATAAACAAAACTAATGTTGAGTTTTGTTGATTTTTGGTTCAGTTTTGTAAAGTACTATTTCATTGAAAAACTATAATTAATACGCTTTATGAATATGCACCAAAATCCTTGTCCCAAAGAATTTGTCCCATTTTCACATACTCCCGACGCATTGCTTGCATTAAATGATCCATTTCAATTATTCCCCCATCATCTGCTGCTAAAAATGCTGCTGTGAGTGCTATGTTACGAATGTTTGCCCCTGTAATTTCAAAGTTTTGGGCGAGAATTTCTAAGTCTATATTGGGACTACATGGTGCATTTTTGGGGAAGATTTTTTGCCAAATTCGCTGACGATTCTTTGCATCGGGAAACTGAAATTCGATGATAAATCGCAGTCGCCGCTCAAAGGCTTCGTCCATGTTACTACGTAAATTGGTTGTTAAAATTGCTATGCCTTGATATTCTTCCATTTTTTGCAGCAAATAGCTCACTTCCATATTCGCATAGCGATCGCGGGCATCTTGCACGTCTGAACGTTTACTAAATAAGGCATCGGCTTCATCAAATAAGAGGATGGCATTAGAATTTGTTGCTGCTGTAAAAATACCATTGAGGTTTTTTTCTGTTTCACCGATGTATTTACTTACTATTTGAGATAAATCAATTTTATATAGGTCTTGTTGCAAATGATGGGCTATGACTTCTGCTGCCATGGTTTTTCCTGTTCCGGGAGAACCTGAAAATAAAACGTTTAGACCTTTTCCTAGTGATAATTTATCGGCAAAGCCCCACTTTTGATGCACTAATTCTCGATATTCGGCTTCTTTACAAATATTTTGCAGTTGTGTAAGTTGATTTGGATGCAGAACGATATCCTCCCAAGTATATTTGGGTTCGATTTTCCGGGCTAAAGTTGCTAAATGATGTCCGGATTGAGCACGAGCTGCGCTACATAAGTTTACAAATGATGGTTTGAGTTTTTCTCGCTCTTTTGTTTCTGAATTTTGAGAAGTATCTGAATTTTGAGAAGTATCTGAATTTTGAGAAGATTTTGTTTGGCTTGATTGCCAACGGGTAGTATTATAAGCTGTAGCCACAGCATCGCCGATTTGATCTGGGGTCAAACGAAACCGTTCGCTCAATATATCTAGTTCTTTATCTTCTATATCTATTTGTGCTGCTTGCAGGTTGCTTTGCCAGCAATCTTTCCGTTGCTTTGATTCTGGTATTGTAAAGGGAACGGTAATTACTCCCAATGAACCGCTGTTTGTGGGTATCCAATTTTTTTCTCCTGCAAGAATCGTAATACCCCGATTGTTCGCCATTTCCTTGAGGAAGGATGAATAGAATATTTTATTTTCCCCGAGGTAGAGAATATCAAAGTTCTCTAGATACAGGAAACGCTCAAAAAACCAAGCTTCTCGCCACAATAGTTGTAGTTTTTCTTCAAAGTTGGCAATTTCATCCACCATTTTTGCTAAGTCGGCAACTAACAAGGGTACTTCTAGGGTTGTGGCTATTATTTGAGCAGTTTGGCGTTTCCCTTGGGTGTCGCTGCCTTGAAAATAAATTAGCAAGGGTTGTTGTTTTTGCCAATCTGTAATTATAAACTCTTGTAATTGTTTGTGTATATCTGACTGTAGATATAAATTTGGTGATAATTGGGTTGATTCTAACAGTTGACAACAAGATGTGAGCCGGGAATCTAACCCCGGTTGTGGTTGTAATAGTAATCTTATTATCTGGGAATCGAGGTTGAGATGACATCTGAGCAGGGTTGCTTCTGTGGTGAGGTGAATCAACCGATGGTGAATCAGCGGCGCATTGGTTGTAAAATGTTGACGACGTAATAATTTTTCACCAATGTTAGAACACAGTAAGTTTAAAACCAAATCTACTGTGGGTCTTTTACTGCTGATTTCATCTTGGAGATAGACAAAAATTCTTTCATATTGACGATCTAATTCTGGTGCTAGTGCGATCGCCAAAATTTCTAAGTCAAAAGCCGATAAATTAAAGGTATTTTGCAGCCATCCGATGACGGAGTTTGAGCGAATTGGGATTGATATTCCTTCTAATGAAACCCCAGTTTCTTGCCACCATGACAATACTGCTTTTCCTTCTGCTTCTGACTCCCTTTGCACTACTGATTGCGCTTCTTGAATTCGCCGATCTAATCGTAACAGCAGAGGTTGTAACCCATTTAAATCTTGAATAATTTCCAGTTCTGGGCTTTCTTCTTCTCTGTTTGTAGTATTTGTTAATATATTTTCTGCCGCTGACCTGCTATTCCTATCAGTGAGAAAATCTTTGTCGAAGTCGGGATAAATTTCTCGGGCTTTATCAAGGACTTCAGCGGCTTTGTCCGGTAATTCCAAGCGATGATAACACATTGCTTTGTTGTAATAAATACCGGGTTCATCGCCGTAAAGTTCTAGGGAGTGGTCAAGAAATTCGATGGCGGAGCTATAATAGCCCATCTGATAAAGCACCATTGACAGATGCAAGGGTAAATCTTGCTCCTCACCAATGAAGTAATAGGTAGCCCAGACGTTTTGAATTGCATTGAAAATCTCTTGATGCAATTGTTCTGAGGTGGTTGCTACTTGCTGCATCAAGCTTTCAAAACAACCGAAAAATATTTTAAAGTCCCAACGGCTTAAACGTAGGTAAGCCAGAATTTCTTTTAAACTAAGGGTGTTGAAATGGGGTTCGAGGGCTTTTTTCAGGGCAAAGAAATCGTCGGGACTGGCTTGGTTTATGGTATTTTCATAGGCATGGTAAGTTTCAACGTAGTCACCCCCATACCATAGAAAAGCACTGATGTCAAGACTACGGTGCAGATGATTGGGAATCAGCGCTTGGCCACCTTGATTGTTGGTGTATTGTGCGATGGCATGATGGTTAACAGTGAAGGAAAAACAACCATGATGTTTTGTAAAGTTGGGTATTCCCCGTCCCTCCAAGCTTTCTGGGTTACTGTAACCTTTATCACCTGATAGAAATAACAGGCGATCGCCACTTAATTGACGTAAATTACTCAAACAGTTCAAAGCGGTGATGGGGAGCAGCAAATATGTTGATTTTAAACTGTTCTGATAATCTTTAAGGACGACATTCAAGGCAGGATCGTCATAGTAGCCATCTGCTGTAATTACAGAATCGCTATAGGAAATTTGGATTGACTCAAGTTCGGTTTTTTCTTTGCTTTCCGGGTGAGAAGTAGGTGTGGTAAGGGTTATAAGAGTTTCGTAGAGTACCCCATTGTCGATATGGAATAAGTCATGGGGAATGCTATCAAAAAAGTAGTTAGCAATAACTATTAGTGGATTTTTTAGATTTGATGAGTCAAGAATCTCATCGGCGTGAACTAGTTTTAAAGTAGAATCCTTTTCGATATCAAACTGAGCAAAGTCAAGTAATCCTTGGTTAACAAAGGGGTGCAAACTGGGATGAGATTGCCAAAAATCCAAATTTTGCTGGGCAAAGTCGGTCATAATATATTTGACCGGAATATGTCCCAAGGTGGAAGTGCGATAATCCTCAAAGAATTGCTTGAGAAAGTGGTAAGAAAAGCGTCCAGAACCAGAACCTAACTCGACAATGTAAACTGGTTGTGTTAAGTCAAGGGGCGTTTTGGTGTTAAGATTACAGTCGCGGAGGAAGCCAAATACAACTTTACCGTAGGCCTTAGCGATTAAGGGATTGCTTGTAGCGTAGTGGGGGACTTTTCCCGTGTTCCATGCTTCTATTCCCTGTGAGATAAAGAAGTTGCGTTGATGTTTCCACAGCAGGGATTGGGATAGTCGTTGATTTGATTCTAGAATTGAGTTTTCCGAAGCCGTTGGAGTCTCATTCACGGTTTTTTGTTACACGGGTGCAATTTTTGATGTTAACCAAAATGCTACAAACTATGATAAGTACTTAAGCAAAATTAATTATACATTTCACATATCGTAAGGGATTAAGCACAACTTAATATAGCGGTTTTCAGTTGGATGCAATACAGTCGGAACCTCACCCCGTCCTCCGGACACCCCTCTCCTTGCTAAGGAGAGGGGAAGGGGTGAGGTTTGATAGTGTACCACTCAAGGAGAAGCCGCTGCGCGTCTACACTCAACCGAAAAGCGCTATATAACTGAACTGTATTGATTAAAAATGTACATTTTCGCTATAATGTACATTATAGTCAATATCTAAAAACTATGAAAAGCTACACTCTGACAGAAACTCGTAACCAACATGGAGAAGTGTTTGATAACGCAACCGTTGAACCAGTGCTAGTTACCAAACAAAATCGACCAAGCCATGTGATTCTGTCAGCATCGGCTTATGAAAAACTGATCGCCAGACTAGAAGAATTAGAAGATTCAAACTTGGGGAAAGCAACACAAACAGCTCTAAAAGAATCTTCAATGGTGGGAAGTGAAGAATTTACAGCTACTTTAGAAAAACTAGCTAATGGCTAAACTTGTAGAACACCCACTACCTTCATTTTTGGCTTGGTTGTCTGGGAATTAGCGTAACAATAGTAATAACCACCACAGTGAGTTAAACCATGAAAATAAAACTACAGAAACTGGGCAACGATCTAGGCACCACCTTTCCTAAGGAAATCTTGGACAAATTTAATTTAAAGGAAGGGGATTCCCTGACTGTGGTAGTAATGGAGGATGGCATTAAGTTGATAGCTTATGACCCAGAATTCCATCGGGTAATGGCGGCTTATAAGCAAGGTGCATCTCAGTATCGTAATGCAATGCGAGATTTGGCGGATGGCTGAGCCAATTTGGATTACCCCTGCGATGGTGCAGGTGATTCATGATGACAAAGTGCTATTTAACCGATCATCTGGTCCAATGGGGGTTTCGTTCCTCAACCCAACCTACAAGATCGGCTATGTTAAAAATTGCTCTAAGCTTTTGAGTGCTTCTTTTTGAGTGAGTTATCAACAATTATACTCCAAGCCATACACTGCAAAACCCGTGGCTGTTATTCATCCTCGTCTAATTTCTCATCTACCATAGGTAGTTTTGTTGTTTCTATACCGTTTACCAGTCGTTTCTTTAACCATAACTTCTTATGTTCTGAAAACTCTATCGTGCCTGAACTAAAGTTGACATACGCTGTTGGTTCTCGCGTATAAAATACGCTCTTGACGCTCACCTTCGTTCCACTACTTATTGTTAACTCGTTATTGCCATATTGTATCGGGGTATCGTACTTCGCTTCTGTCGTTTTCCCCACCTCCGGTTTCCATAGACTATTAAGAGGGAAATCAAATGTATAAAAGTTGGTTGCTTCTGTATACTTTATACTCGTACCTACGTCGATTCTGACCTCAAAGCCACGCTCTGGTTTCATTTTCTTAAATCTTGTTCCTGTTGCTAGTGTCACTCTCGGTTCTATATCGTCATTCTTCATCTCAAGGCCGACATCCAAAGGCTCTGTCGTTCGGTACACTTTTGGCTTACCACCCTTTTCTACTTTCGGACTTAGTTCAAACGCATTCCACTTCTCTGCTGCGTCCATAAACTTCCGCGTTGGATTGGCTTTCGATTCTTCCCTTAGTTCCTCCTTGGTATAGTTCCCACTTTTATCTACTGTCCATCCCCAACTTACCGATCCATAGTACATTCCTTTTTGTTCTCCCGCTATGGCAAGTGCGGTTGATTCAAATACCTGCCCTGAGTCATTTGGGACGACGAAGTTATGTAAAATTGGGCGATCGTCCAATAGTGCTTTCTGGTGTTGCACTTCATCTGAATCTGTTGTATAGTTCCATCCTAATTTGTATTTTGGATTTTGTCCGATGTAATCGGTTTTTGGGGTGGCTGAGAGATCCTCATCCTTTTCTAGATTTTTGGCTCCATAGATGGGATTTGTAGCCCCTGGTAGGCGATCTACTTTATAACCTTTTGATATTCCATCATCTGTGACTACCTTACCATATTCCTCTGGGTCCACTTGAAGAAGGACATTTCCCAAGTAAGTATGCACGCTTTGAACCATGCCGATTTTCCTGGCATCAACATTTTCTCCTGGATCAAATGTCAGTATCATTCGCACCCCTTTTGCCTTGTCTTCGTCAATTGCTGTGTATTCCTGATCCTCAAACGTGCCATACTCAGTCTGTACCGGTGCGCACTGAAGGATGGGACTCGACTGGCAATGCAAACGTGTTTTTTTCATAGAGACCCCAATCGGTGCTTGCAGTGCTGCCGATGTTCCCCCTGCTGTTCTATTTCTTCGATTGAGTATGTTTGTTCTAGTGGTGCTGTACTTTGTATCCTCCCTCATTGATATTTGGGTCCCCGTAACATTTCCCCCTCCATGCTCCAAGTCGCTCTTCCGATTGATTGACAATCTTTGGTTGCTCATGTATCGCTGCACTATTCCACTGCCCTGCTGGATCACATGGGTCAACTCATGTGCCAGCAATTCACGCCCTCCCTGACTCGATGGCTGATAGGCTCCCTGGCGAAAGAAAATATCCTGCCCAGTCGTAAACGCCCGCGCACTCAGCGACCGATTCAATATATCCGCATTACTATCCGCATGCACCCGCACTCCACTAAAATCAGCCCCCATTGCCTGCTCCATTGACCCTTGCAGACCGGCATCCAAAGGTCGTCCGCTTCCCTTGGCATGGTTAATCGCAGATTCCAAACCCGTTGAAGCTTCCCCTCCACCCATGGCTTCCTTACCCTGCACCATCGGCTTCATCCTTAACTCTTCTTCCTCTTCCTGTTCCTTCCCTTGCACCATCTCACCCTGAGCCGAAGAAACCATTGCTGGACGATTTATTTGCTTTACCACCCTGGCTGCTACCCGATCCGCTTCCTGCTCATACTTATCCCCCACCGCCCCTATGGTGAGTTTCGTCTGTATCGGTACTCCCCCAACGGTTGTATTTCCCCACAACTGGGTTGATAACCCTTTGAATTCCATCATCGGGTTTTTTCCCCTTGCCAACATCTCCCCCGTAGCCCTAGTTCCCACTGCACTATCTAACTGCTGCAACTCCTCCTCACCTACCTGCGATGGTTCTCGTTGCGCCCTTTGCACCACCTCAGATAAGGAACCATAACCACCACTTGCCTTGAGTTCCTTACTTACTGACTTTGACCGAGGAGAGGCGGATGATTCTTGGGTACTTAGCTTCTGGTACATGGGGATTACCTTTTTCACAGCCGAGGGATATCTTTTACACAATACCTTTCCTTACACCTACCATGAACAAAATAACTACCCCTTGTAATAATTTGTTACAAAGTCAACTACTGAAAATTGTATAGCACTACGCAATTAGGTTGGGGACATTGTTGAAGACTCAAACCTATGAACTGTAAACTTATTACTTATTACTTATTACTTAATTAACCTCAGTTTGGGTTAACTCATAATCCCAAATGTCCGCCAAGGAATTAATTCCTAGGCTCAAAGGCAAAGTCTGATAAATCAGACTGGGTAACCCTTGCAGCGCGTTTCAACGTGCTTGGTTTATTAGCCTTGAAATAAATTTCAAGGTGGGAATGTAGGCTGGGCGAGATTACTGCTTATCCCGAACTCAGGTTAATTACTTGCGAGTAGCGCATTAATTTCATGCTCTCCCGAATAAATCAAAAACCGATCCAAATCCACACTGCTTAACTCTGGGTACTCAATGCTAAGATTTTCAACATAATCAACCCCAGGAATTGATTCAATCAAACCATACAAATCCGATTCATGGGGAATCCGACCAAATTGCCATCCATTTCCATCATCTCCTCCCGTGAGGGGATGCAGAAATTGAGTAATTCGTGAAAAAGTTGATTGCTTGATTCTATCTGCATCAGTAAAAGATTGGGGAACAATGGTAGCACTGACGGTAATTTTTACCCAATCTGGTTCCGTAACATTAAGGGAAAATGTCGGAGTACAACGTTGATTAATGTAGCTTTCAACCAAATTAAGTAATCCGATACTGGGTGTAGGTTGATTCTCCTCACTTTGGGGGACAATAATCAGTTCAACTCTTCCTGCTTCAATTATTTGATTATTGGTATCAGTACGATTGGGATTTGCACTTGGATAAGCAAATTCCAGACTTTGAACTCCTCCTGGGTATTCAAATTTTCCTGTTACGAAAGCAGATGGTTGATTTTGATCGACATTTTTGAAAGTTACTTTCCAGATATTTCCCAATTTAAACTGTTCGTCTGTTACCGTATATTCCACAGTAGTTTCTGTTCTTTCAATAACTATTGACTCATAAGGATTTCCTTGTCCTGGACCATAAATTTTCACTTGTAAACGCGCAAGGGGAGGATTATCTAGAGTTATAGTTATTTTTCCGGCATTATCTAAACTTAGATGATAATTTGGTAACCATTGTAAGCTTTTGGGATTAAACTTCGGCGTAATGGCTTTAACTCGCGCCAGATTAGAAGATGCATCCCGTGCTAAGTCTTCTATATCTTGCCTGGTAACGGCACGATTGCGATGTCGTAATAGAGTTGGCCCTTGGGTTCTTATTTGTGCCAAGGTTTGTTGTGCCACTCCTCCACTAGCTGCTTCTAAATTAACCACGCGATCGATATAGGGAATGGTGGTTTTGAGTTGAGTCACAGTTTGGGATTGGCGATTTCCTTGTGTTCCTCCACCGCTACGATAGGAAATACGTATATTATTTAGTCCTTGGGGAGGAATCATTCCCCGAAGGCCATCACCAAAGCTAATTTCTCCTGTGAGATGATTGAGTACATAATGGCGATCGCTTTTCTGGGAACCGTAAAAATCAGTTACACTTTCCCATTTCACCCAGGTTTCCACCAGATTTCCACTTTCATCGGCGATTTCTGTCAGGGAATCTTGACCTAGATTATTTATAAGGTTCTGCCGTTCGGTTTCTGAGATAATTTCTCGTACTGACAAGACTTGCTCGAGTAAAATTGGGGAATTAATGGTAGAAAAACTGAGGTTGGGATTTCCATTACTTGATCCCAATATTTCCAGAGGATGTAAAGTTACTTCTGTAGCCCAAATGGTATTAGTTAAAATCCGGCGTAAATGGGGTTGAACTAAATAATCACCTCTATCCCAGCGTACCCTTAACCAGTAGAGAGGGGTTAAATTAAAATCAGTTGTAGAAATCCAGTCAGTTGCACCGATAAAACGAATTAAACCCCTTTCGGATAACCCATCTGTTTCATCAATTGCACCTAAAGATTCCCAACCCTGAGCATTTTGATATTCCCAACGAATTTGTACTGAATCCGGTAATATTTCAACGGATGTTCCTACAGGATGAGTATGGGTTAAATTCTCTTGTAAAATAAGTTGATTTTCTGCTTTATTTATTCCCAGAATTTCCTGGTCTTCTTGGTACAATCCACCAGGATTGATACGAATAATTTGTTTGGGTTTAAATCCCCAAACTTGTTTAACTGCTAAAGTATTTTCTCCCGGATTTACAACCTGTCTCAGTTGAGTTCTTCTGCTCGTAATATTTCCCGGAGCCAGGGGTTCTACTTGAAGATAAAGGTTAATTAAACGATTGGGGAAAGGTTGGTCGAAGCCTAAATAAATTGCTGAATCTACATTTTTTGCAGCAGTAAATAATTGAAAAGGTTGAACATTATCAGTATCAAAAAGATTGACATATTGAAAATCGTTATAGGTCAATCCATAAAGTTTTGCAGAACCAGAGTTATTTAATGAACTAGTACTTAATTCCTGTACATAACTTATAGAAAGTGATTGAAAAGAAGGAGGAGCTAACCCATCTCCCATTAATTTAACTGTTGTTCCAATATTGTAATTATCACTAAGTTGGCTTGCTAGTGTAATTTGATTATTACTGAAATCAATCGCACTTATGTTTACATCTTGACTAGACTCTCCCATTAATTTAATTGTATCTCCTGGCATAAATCCCCGGATACTGTCTACATTAATGGTTGTTGCCCTTGTACTTGCTGCGGCATTTAGATAAGTTAAGGTTGAAGATTGAATATTGCCAGCAGTAATCCCATAATTACCTTTAATAATTCTGACTCGCAGCCAATAATTACTTGTTCCATCGACTTCTTGTTGTTGAACAGTATCAGGAACTTGAAAAGTGACTAATCCTTCTTGAGTAAATGCTTGGGTATTGTCGTTAAAATTAGCATTATTATTGAGATTGGAATTGCTACTGTTAGAACGTCCAATTTCTTGCCATTTTTGACCGATACCCACCTCCCAAACTAATTCGATTCCCCCTTGAGTGTTGACATTATTAATTGCCGTTTCACTGAGTTTTATATCTAAAGTAACCGTACACTCAGCTTGAGAAAAAGCTTCATTACAAGCAATATAGAAAGTGTCATTAAATTTAGGTTGTTCACCAAAAGGGAAGAAATCTTTACTAATATCTAAATCAGTTGTATTTAATAAACAAACATCAGCATCTAGTCCACTTTGGTCAATATTCACCTGTAATTCGATATTCTCGATATAAGGCGAATAATTATTAACTTGCTCTAAATTATCTTTGATTAAAGGAGTATTTAAACTACCTTTTAACCATGCTTTTTCTTCACCATTAATCGTAGATTTTTGCCAACTAGTAAGATTATTGAAAATAACTGACCATTCTTCTTGGTTTTGCCCTTCTTGGTTTGATTCTCTGACTAACGGTGCATGGGTGATTTTTCCATTCCCATCAACTTGTAAATAAGCCAAGCGAATATAAGTATCGACCGGTTTATCATCAAAATCCTCTTCTTTAACAACTTCTATTTGAGAAGCAGAGTCAATCACAATTAAGACATTTTTATTGCGATAATCAGCTAAAATATAATTTTCATTGTCATCTAAATTAAAAGATTGTTCGATGGTTAAAATAATCTCTCCACCTAAACCATCAATTGCCTTACCTGGATTAACTTTAAATCGAGGTAAACTTATATCAAGCTCCACAGTTAAACCTTCGGCAATTCCGAAAATCGTCTGCCAACTTTCCCCATGAAAAATTGACCAACTAATAGGTAGAACTTCCAAAACAGAAGCTTGAGTAGAACGAAAAGTTAAAGTTATATTTTTAGAACTAGGAAGAGTGAGAAATTCATCACAAGCTAAATAGAGAGAATGTTCGATTGCTTTATTTCCCGTAAAAGCCGGAAAATCTGACTCAATAATTCCAGTTGCTGCTAAGGTATTATCACTATAGTAATCCCGAACAGGTTCGCGGACAAAAACCGCTTTCAGTTGGGGACGAGTGACGACTAAATTTTCTTCAGTGGTAAAAACAACCTCAGGTTCAGTTTCCGTTTCTGGTGCAGCAATTTGAGTATCAGCAGGGACAAAAGCATCAACAGGTGAACCATCAACCAAGTAAAATGTCAAGGGAACCTTGGCCGGAATCGGGGGTTTAAGTTGGTTTCCAATTAATTCTAGAAAAGCCAGATAATTTTTATCCGGAACTTTATTGAGGCGATCGCTAACTAAATGGGCAAATTTACTAAAAATCCGAATTAAAGCTAAACCAGCATCGGGTTGACCATGATCACGGGGTTGCCATCCAGTATATTTACTAACTAAATCAGTAGTTTTACTGACAATATCATCATAACTGCGATCGTCAATTTTAGGGGATTGAGTATTCATTTTTTTATTGTGAGAAAATGAAACTGGGAATAGAAAAATTCGTCAACTATTGATTGAGAAATACCATTTTAATTATGATTCTGACTTTTGAATGCCAGACTTTTGAATTAATTAACTTCCTTTGACCTTGATATTATTAGTATTGAATTCTCCTTGTCCTTTATATCCTTGTGCAGCCAAAGGATCTGGTGTAGCAGCTTGTGGATTCATTGCTGGTGAATTGACGGTAAACTTAGCATTAAATTGGCTTCCTTTTAATAAAACTGATTTTCCTCCGGATTTATTTTTTTGTGCTTTTTGATTGCTATTTAAAGATTCAATAGTTAATACTCCAGCACCAGGTTGGGGACAGCTTTGGGTGTTATAACCACAGGGGATTTGAACGTTCCCTTCATCTCCTTCTACACATATCACCTGACCATTAATTTTCATTTTCCCGTTTCCAGAGAGAACAAAAGGTGGGGGTGGTGGAATAAAGGTTAATCCACTGAAAGAGTTAGCATCAAAAATTGCAAAATCGCCAGTGATTAAAATATAATCTGACATAATTTAATTGTTAACTTTCAATAAGAGGGGATGGATTGATTGCGGATGCGCTTGTTAACATTCAATTTTCTCCGTTTTTAAAACTTCCAAAGTTTCTGGTTCAGAGATTGCACCATTATTATTGTTCTCTTGACTTAACTCTTCTTCTAATACTTGAATAGCTCCTTGAATGCGGAGTAAAGTTTCACGGATATTTGCTTGTTTGGCTTCTAAATCTGCCAGGACTTTTTGCCCTGATGCAAATTCAGCTTTGAGTTGTTGGAGGCGTTTTTCTAATTTTTCTCGCATCAATTTATCCTATAAATAGCTATGTAAAACTGTTTTTGACATCCTCGCCGCCCTACAAGAGCGGGGCTTGAATCCCTTTATTTTCGGTCAAAATTTATTAGCATATCGGAGATGTGGAATTCTTTTAACATTGAGTTAAAGCTTCATGATGTAGCACAGGGCATAGTAAGGGGGACGATTCTCGTGTGATTTTCCTCCACCAACACTTTGTATTTCACTCGCTTCTTTCAAATTGGGTTGATTGTTCTTCTTATTAGTGTTTTCAGCCGTACTCTTACCATCCATTTGTAACAAATATTTAAAGTCACCGTTATTATGATTGTGTGATGGTATTTGATCGATTGTCAAAGTTACTGTTGCTGCGCCACCTTTTGTTCCAGGTGGATATGTGCTACCTGCACCCACGATAAATCGATCTTGTAAATTTGGTGTCCCATTAGCACCATTACACAAACTCCAACCATAAGGAATATGTTCTACATTCCCAGACCACATTATTATCATTCCTCTTAAAACAACCGAACTATTACCATAATTAAACAGTTCATAGTAAGTTGTTTTAAGATGAGCGTTGGGTCCTTTATGGGGTTGAGAAACTTCTATAGCTCCTGTTTGTCCCTTGATAAATAATAGAGCATAGGGAGAACGAGGATGACCTTGTTGTGCGGCAAAAGCCCTTAAAGCATTAATTGCTCTCAATAAAGTTTCCCCTGAACCCCCAGTAGGAGCATTTCTGATAGCATCAAAACTGGCTACTGCGACAACATCCCCATTCGCAACATTACTCGCATTATTAATCCAATCTGCCCAAGTATTCCAATTATTTGCACTACCAAAAACATCGTGAGTAATTTTATTTTTATAGCTACCATTAGGATTCAGAATAACTGTATTGAGTCCCCTACCTTTATTCATAGATATTGAAACATTAGCAATTTTTAAATAGGTATTACTTCCTTCACTAGATTGTAAAGCAGAGCCTCTTAAATAGATTTCATAATTTTCATAAATAAGAGGATTGCCTCCTCGGTAAATTGTGCCATTAACATTTGTATTTCCATTAACAGTTGTATCTCCATCTACAGTTGAATTTCCAGTAACATTTGTATTTCCATTAACATTTGTATTTCCATTAACATTTGTATTTCCAGTAACATTTGTATTTCCAGTAACATTTGTATTTCCCTTAACATCAAGTTTGTAATTTGAGTTTGGAGTCTTTGTGCCAATTCCAATATTTCCTGATGCATTAACCCTTAATCTTTCTTGATCATTTGTATAAATTGCTAATTCATTGTCCGCTTCTTGATTTAACCCAGTATCACTATCGCCAATTGCTAAATTAATACCTGAACTAACTGTGCCAATTACAATATTTCCATTAGCATTAACCGTTAATCTTTCTTGGTTATTTGTATAAATTGCTAATTCATTGTCCACTTTTCGATTTAACCCAGTATAGCTATCGCCAATGGCTAAATTAATACCTGGATTATCTGTACCAATTCCAATATTTCCTGATGCATTAACCCTTAATCTTTCTTGGTTATTTGTATAAATTGCTAATTCATTGTCCCCTTGTTGTTTTAACCCAGTATCACTATCGCCAATGGCTAAATTAATACCTGAACTAACTGTGCCAATTCCAATATTTCCTGATGCATCAACCGTTAATCTTTTTTGGTTATCTGTATAAATGGCTAATTGATTTTTGTCTTCTTGATTTAACCCAGTATCACTATCGCCAATGGCTAAATCAATACCTGAACTAATTGTGCCAATTCCTAACTGCTCTGAAATATTTAAACTCCCCGTTAATTTCGCTAAACTAGGGGCTTTGTCTCCGGCGGATTGTAAAATTGGACCATTATCATTACTACTGGGTAAATGGATTCCTGAGTATTGACGAGGAGGACTAGAATCTACCTCGGCATTTCCATCTTTTTGCGTTAGTCGAGCTAAATAAATCGCATCTGGTGGAATTTGTTCTTGTTCTTGTGCAGTATAGGCTTTAATAATAGGTTTTTCCCACCAGCGAGTTGCACCTCTTACTCCTTGATTTTGCTCATCATCTTCACTCGTATCATTTCCAGCTTGAGTAATATCTGATTCTTCTTCGTTGTAGTTAATATACAAATCTACAGATTCTTCCGTGAAGTCTTGAAAACTTGCGGTATAGTTTTCCCCTAGAACAATAAATCTTCCTTGTTCATCTATAGCTGTCCCGGCTGTGACTTCATAGGTTTTGTTTTCATTGTCAACAGTAACTTTTAATCCCTCACAAATTCCTTTAATATGTAGTAATTTATGGGAACGACGCAGACGATCTAGATGGTATTTTTGCTCGTCAATAAAATCTTGATCTTTGAGAAATTGTCCGTCGAAATAGCGGGTTCGACGTTCAACATATTCCGGTTGTTGGTAATTTGCAGGCATTTTTTATCAAAATGGGTAATGGGTAATGGGTAATGGGTAATGAGTAATGAGTAATGAGTAATGAGTAATGAGTAAGTAAAAAGATTACTAGTTGCCTATCCCATTAGTTTTGATGACTATTTTTCTAGTCGTCTTTAGACGACTTTGGCTATTAGCCTGGGGTTTTCAACCCTAGGTGGGTGTGATAGAAAACCCATCATATTTAATGGGACAAACCACTGGTAAGCTTCGCCATCTTTTCAATTGGGTTATATCGTAAGTAATTAGCGGTACTTGATAGTATGAGTGATTTGCCGGATCATTTTTTGAGTGATTTTTAGATAAATTTTACAAGTTTGATGTCCCTAATAAACTGTTGTAACCTAAGCGTAAGCCCTTTGATTCTTCAGGCTTATCGGGTTGAAATTCATAGTTATTAATAATTTGCATACTCGGAAAGAGTAGTTGCAGAGAATAAAAAGTATGAGCCGGTTTTTCTTGATCGATAATTGCTCTAGCGATGGCTTCCGTGCGAGCTAAGTCAGAGCGATCGCTTAAACTGAGTTCAACTTGAAAATAATGGGGAGGATCGTCAAATTCATAAATATTCACCTCCTCTTGGGTATAAAGCTGTAAAATCTGGGTTAATCCTGCTTTTGTACCTCTCATACGGTATAAAGGAACAATTTGACTGATAAATCTTCGTTTTGTTTCTTCTTTCCAATCATCTCGTAAGCTTAAAGCCACCCAACTGGCTAACCAAGGTAAAAATTCATTTGGTGCTGTTTTTTCAGAAGTATTTGTATTTTCTTTACTCGGATAACCCGGATAAAAATAAGTATGAATGTTATCAATATACTGCTCTAAACCCTGAGTATCAGAACCAGGAACTCCATCAGAACCAGGAACTCCCGTTGTTAAAATTTGCTCAAAGGCTAATAGAAAGTGTTCTAAAAACTTATTATCCTGATAAATACTGGGTAAATATTTTACATATTCACTAACTTGCTGTTCGCTAGTATTAGCGTTCATCCGCTTCCCAACTCTCCTTAATTTGCAAGTATAATTGACGAAAATTAACTAATTGATAATCTTTAAGTTTTACAGTGTTTAGATTTGGTTGATTTTGCAAAACTATACCATTGTAGATGACAGTATCCGCTTCTCGATCTACAGAAATATTTTCTTCATTTTTTTTAGCATTTACATAATCAACTCCAGGTAAGCCATCCAAAACTTGATACACTTCTGATAAATAGACATCACGCCCAAAGTCCCAACCTTTACTGAGATTTCCGACCGTTAAGGGGTTGAAGAAGTTTTTCATAGCTTCTTGTGCAGATGTTTTCACTTCTTCTGAATTAGCTCCCTCTTTTAACTTGAGTTGAGCCGAAATCTCGACATCAACATATTCTGGTAGAGTGACATGATGAATAGTGGTTAACAAACGTCGCTCATTGAGAAAATTCCAAATGTAGCGACATAGTTTTTCTTGCTCTACTATTTGTTCATCAGTCGGTTTTGGAGGGACAATCACCACACTCATATGTCCCACTGCTAGTTGCTCTTTTAACTCCCCAGAGTTATCTCCAGAAAAATTCTCTAAGTTTCGTTGCGGAAAACATTTAACCCGTATAATTTTACATGATTCCCTACTAAGAGTATCGAAATCCGGATATTCATCAGTTGAAGCAATCATTTCAGACCAATCTTTTAAGATCAGTGTTTCATAGTCTTCTGGTGTGACGGCTCGGTAGCGTTTCCGTAGGTTGACAATGGTTTGTTGTATAGCAGTATCTAAATCTAAATTAGAAGTTTTTTCCCAATCTTTCCCATTCAGGAGTTTTAAAAAAACTTCAATATTTTCATCGGGTATCCGATTAACCCGATAAATCACCATTTCAGTTAACCACGCCATTAACTCTAAAATAGTTATTCCGGCATCACTAGGATTATGATCCGTCCATTCTGGATATTCTATGGGAATTAAGCGACGGGCTTCTTCTATTAAATCTTGATAGGTGCGGTCGTCTAAATTAGGTAAAGGTAAAGTCATTTGAGATAATAATAAGACATACCCTAAAGCTACCATAGAGAGAACCGAAGAAGAATTGAGCCAAAGTTTAGTACTGAGTAATAATGATTGCCAGTATTTACTTTTAATTTTCTTGCGTAATGTCAAATATAGCGCTTTTCGGTTGAGTCCAATACAGTTAAAACCTCACCCTGACAATAATCGGACATCCCTCTCCAAAGCATGGTCGAGGGAACGAGGGTGAGGTAAAATTTGTATTCCATTCAACTGAAATCCGCTATAGTTATCCTACTACGGGAGTTCTTAGGGAAGTTAGGAAAAAAATAAAAATAAACTATGATATCCTTTCCGGATACATCGGAATTATAAAAAAATTAGCTAAAAAAACTCTGGGTTCCGAGGCAGTTACCTCCGCGCCCCGAGGCTGCTAAAATATATAATATCATGTCCGGTTAAACAGTTATCATATCTGTGGGGGTAAAGTAAGAAGTAAGAAGTAAGAAGTAATGATTATGCATGTTATATAGTAAGTAATTAGCCAGACTTGATATTATGGGTAATTTACCGGACATCATATAATTCCGATGCCAACGGATTTGATATGATTCAAAAAAACTCTGTGTTCCTCTGGGCCTACCTCCCCTCTCCGAGGCTGGAAAAAATAAAAATATATTATTCACATACCAATATATTTGATATTAAAACGAAAAACTAGTCCGCATCAAACCAATCCAAATAGTATCATTATCAGCATTATGTTCTGGATTAGTAATTACCAAAAATCCAGGAGTAATAAATATTCTGTCATTAAATGGATAGCGATAAGATAATTCAAAATGTAAAGAAGTATCTTCATCTTCTCGCTCAACAACATCATTATTTGTCACCTTCGGAGGCATACCAAACACAAAACTTAATTGGGAGCCTAATTTACCCAAATCTTTTAAGGATGCTGTAATTGCCCAACTCCAAATATCTGCATCAGCACCCGACGAACCACTTAAATTATTAGCACTGGGAGAAGATTCAGCAGTCGCATTAAAGTAGCTTCCCCAACCTCCTAAAATCAATTTATCGCTCAATTTATAAGTAAACTGTAAACCCAAAGCGTCTGAGGAAGTGGCAGTGCTAGCACCAAAAGGTAATTGAGCAAATTCGCTACCTTTACTCCCAGTAACATTAGGTTCTGGAGCATAGTAACGACCGTATGTCAAGGCAATCCCCAGTTTATCTGATGGAGTATATGTTACTTGAGTCAATGCGGTATATTGCCCGTTAAATAGTCCCTCATCGGCATTGCTAGCGGAACTACTTAAATAACTGATACCTGCGGCTAATTCGTCGGTGAATTGATAGTAAGCTACTGCACCCGCACCAAAAGCAAAGGAGTAAATAGGGCTTTCTGCACCAAAATTAGATATTGAGGAGACGGGATTAAGAGCTGGGAAAATGCGAGTGGGGAAATCTGCTGCAGGTGCGATCGCCAATGTACCACGCTCGCCGATGGGAAATTGATAAAACAGGGTGCCCAATCTAATATCGTTACCAGTGTTGGTAGCACCAATCAAGCGAGTCATATCTGTGCCCGTGAAACCACTACCGTAATTACTGACATTCCCTGCTTGTATCCTGGTTCGCAATCTATCTTTACCTGTAAAGCTAGTATCAAAGGTGAGACTGGCTCTTGATGAAAAAGTAACGTTTTCTTCCAAGTCTTCTGTGGAATTTTCTCCAGGAGGAACAGCTTTTTGGTTTCCAAAAGCACTGGTTAAATTAAAATTTACACTACCCCGTAAAACTGTTGTTGTGCTAAACCGATTGTCAGTTATAAAAGAAACTCGTTCTTCTAGGTTATCTATTTTGGCAGTAATAATTTCTAATTCTTTGGCAAATTCTGTTTGTAATCTTTGAATAATAGCGAAATCTTCCTTTTGTTCGGAGATTCTATTTCCTAAAGTGTAAATTGAACGTCCAACTTTTACCAAACAAATATTTAAAGCTGCTGCAAATTCATAACGATTAATCATTCGATTACCGTTGAAAACCCCTTCCCCAGAATCACTAATACAACGGTATTTTTCTACTAAACTACGCAGGGCTTCATAAGCCCAATGTTCTGGAGTCACATCTAGTAATTGATCGACATTAATAACTTCACCAAAATAAGGAGATGTGTTATCAATAATTTCACCAAAGTTAGGAGTTGGAAAATTTCCTGGAATTTGTGAAATTAATTGAGATGGCAATTTATAAGCTGTTGCCGGTAATTTATTTGGAACATATAATTGATGTAATTTTAAAACTGAATTTTCGTGGTTTTCATTATAGTTTTTATGAGCATTTTTACCAAAATTGCCATCATTTATATATAATTTATTATCCTGGTTTGTTAACTCTAAATTTTTGAGGTTAGTTACAGATTTTTGAGTTATAGATTTGTTTGATTTAGATTGATTTGATTTATTTAAAGCCTTTTTTAATTTTATTTCCGAATTAATCTTAACTTTTTCTTGAGCTAAACAGGTAGATAAAGGAGATAAAATTAATATACTTGAACTTAAGATTATAGAAGTGAAGGATGATGATATATTAAATTTCATGATTTGTTTGTTTTTTCATATTTATATATTCGGCTAATTACTTATAAATAAAATATAGCTGACTATAAAGCTATATTTGACAGGGCATTAACAACCACAAGCAGTTACAAAATCAATAGGGACGAACCTCTAACTCATTATTAGCAGTTTCAAGAACTTTTTTCACAACATCTTCGGGAATTTTCGTATACTCTAATTTCTCATTAAAATCTTGTCCTTTAGTTAAAATCCATATCAATAATTCCTTATTTGCTGTAAGCATCTCTTGATTAGGATACCTTTTGTTAAACAGCAGCCAAGTCAAACTAACTAAGGGATAACCATTTTCTGGATCGTTAATATTTTCCGTGGTAAAATCTTCTTTAAATTTGACATTAGCTAAAGCCTTTTTAGTTTCTTCTAAAGTTGGTTTAACATAACGTCCAGCTTGATTTTGAATCCTAGCTACAGACAAATTATTCTTGCGAGCAACCCTTGTTTGTACGTAGCCAATTGCACCATCAATTCGTCGTACTTCTCCAGCAACTCCGCCATCTTGAGAATGACCAGCAAATACTTCAAATCCCCAATTTGGTTTTCTACTCGCTGTTATTTTACCATTAGTAATTTTTTCTAAATATTTAGTCAAAACAAAAGATGTTCCGCTACTGTCAGAACGAACTACAACTTGAATATCTTTGTTAGGAAAGCGGGGATTAACTTGTTGCCAATTAGAAATTTGACCTGTAAATATTTTTCCTAGTTTATCGCGAGATAATTTCACATTACTGCTTACATCCTTAAGATTATAAACAATAGCTATTGCACCTCCCCCTATGGGTACCATTAACAAACCATTTTCCATTTGATTTTGTTCAATCGGAGTCGGAATTAAAGTCGTAGCACCAAAGTCTACAGATTGATTACCAAATAACCTAATTCCACCACCACTTCCAATCACAGTATATTTAAAATTTTTACCTGTTTCTTCTTCGTATTCTTTTTGATAACGCTCCAATAGGGGTTGAGGGAAAGAAGCACCCCCACCTCTAACTAATTGAGCAGAAACTGGATTATTACTAAAAATAATTGCGATCGCACTGACTGCGGTGGCTGTTAGTTTTTGCCAATTGCTAATAGTAAAGGTTTTCATGAATATATTTTGAAATACTTATTTTGCCCTAACTAATAGGAAAATATTTTCAGAATAAACTACCTTAAATTTGTAATTTATAAGTAGGTCAGCGTTGAAAATAGTAATGCCGGACAAGAGAGTAGAGTTGGGGTCAATAGTGAGTGCTAATAAGGCTTTTAACTCGGTTTACCCAAGCTGTAACGCTTCCCCATCTGTTCAACTTACGAACGTTGTAACTTGTAAATACTTACTTTATTACCATCAGCAGTAATTTCAACCCAGAAACCATCATTGAGGACGATTTCATAAACAAATTCACCTAAACGAGTACTTCTCCAAGTACTGACAATCTGGGAATTTGGAGACCATTTCTGTAAGGCCTTAATAACATTTTCTGGAACAGCAGTGCGATCTATTTCTTCGTCAACTTCAACAATTTTTCCGCTGGGAGTCGCATCTACAACAAATTTAAAACCTTGTTGGTTTTGACCAGATAATTCATAGACTATAGAACCGTCTGATTTCATTTCTACTCCTGCTTCTGTTGGTTCGGCACCAGCGATAGTTTTGACGGAAGCCATGACAGGAAGTGGTACTTCTTCAAGGGCTATTTTTCGTTCTATTCCACCGAAGGTTTGAGCAATCAATAAACTTTCTTTCTTAGGTAAAGATTGAGCAAAAGCATTACTCAAATAAATGGAGGAAACAGCTATAGTCATTCCTGTAGTAGTTAAAATTCTGTACCAACTAGTTGTGTTGAAAATCATTTTTTTGAGTAATTTAGACATTAATTTATTTGAGCCTTCTGTTGCAAAGTTTTCAGAGTTTTTGTTAGTTGATACTAAGGGGTTATGAAGGCCTAATACAAGCACTCAATTTTTAAGCCGCAATAATAAAATTAACGAAGCCCCAGGGATAAATAATCATTTAATTTAGGTTTTATCACTTTAATCAGTTAGGCTCATATCAATTTAATGACCGCATTTTAGCATTATTAGCAGCAATTTCGTGTCATTAGCGGACCAACAAGGGTCTATTTCCGATTACCGAAACCTGCCCTCTAGTTGCCGAAAGCCCCTGTGTTAGCCATCCCCAATGTATTTAACCTTGCCATTCCCCCACACTCTACTTGGTTATACAGATTATCGAAAACTTTAACCTATCGCCACTACGCTGTACGAATACTAATTAGTTGAACGGCAATTTTGTATTCAAGAGTCATTATCCTGCTTACACTCAGATAGTCTTTAGTTTTTTTGGCGTGAGTTAACAATACAGATAATAGTTACGACATGCTTTCCATTTAAAACACTGCTCAATTTACCATATTAATTTACATCACACAATAGTTAACTTTTATTAAAATATTATTATAAATTAATATAATTAGATGCATATCGAAATTAATCTTATTTACATGGTTTTCCTACTATAACTGACGAAAGTTTCATTTCAGTTATCAGTTATCAAGTACCCACAGGATAAATAGAGACATGTCTATTACACCTGCAAAGACACCGTTTTTTGTTCGGTGGGATAGTTATGATAATTATTTACAGATTAGGATTAAAAATCAGTTTATTGAAAGCGTCGCCAGAGAAACCACCGAACAAGATCCAGATCGGCTAGAATTAATACCTGAATTTCGGACTCGCAATCCACAAATTGAAGCGATCGGCATGATGCTACTCGCCGAACTTCAACAGCAAAATTCAGGCAACGGACTTTATATTGATTCCCTGGCTAACATTTTAACAGTGAATTTACTTAGGCAAACTGTGACAAAAAAACTCTGGCAGATTTAGCTCAATTGCTAGACATGAGTCAAGGGGAATGTAGAATTTAGAATGAAGAATTTAGAATTACCCCATTAATGAATCAAGGGGCTTGAGATAAGGAAAACATTTTTCCTCTCCACGGATGAATCCGGGGGCTTGTATCCAGTCTATTTTTTGGTCAATTTCATTTCATCCGTCTATTCAAACAGTCCATTGGCATATCTCCTTATCAATACCTAATTCAGCAACGGGTAGAAAGGGCAAAGCAGTTGTTGAAACAAACCGATGGGCTAATCGTAGATATTGCCTTAGCATGTGGGTTCAACAGCCACAGCCATTTAAGCAAAAAGTTTCGACAATTTAAATGTTACTACACCTTTTTTACGGTCAGATTCTATATCCCGAATATCAAAAACATGGGAATTAGAAACAATAAATACAAACATAAACAAAGTTGTGAATGCTGCTACAATATCAAAATTTCTTCCAGCGTAGGCTAAAGGTAAAGCAATCACAGCATAAGTTAGAGTAATACCAACAATCCAAGCTTTTGAACCAGGAATATCTTTTAATCGATACCATTGCAATCCCGATTTACTTTTCCAGGGAAATAAAGGCGTACCGTAAACTAAGGGAACAATACCAGCACAACTCACATAACGGACTTGTACAGGAGCATAGTAAAGTAGTAAAGCAGTAGTCGCGATCGCAGAGAATAATAAAACAAAAATATACGGTTTTCGGAAAAATAATTGGGCTTTAGCCTCAGGAATTTCCTGGACGTAGGAGTCAATAATCCGGTCTAAATTATAAGGAATTAAAGCAGATACAAATATTAGAGCGATTGCTTGCCAATTATCTCCCAATTCCAATATTTTCTGAGTAAAGATCCCTAAGGATGCAAGTCCTCCAGCTACCCAAATACTAGGATAGATCACAAAACTCAAAAAGCTATTGTACAGCCACTTAGAAACAGAGTATTTTGGCTGTCGAAGTCGGTTTAATATTTTTTCAAAAATCAAAAAATTAGCCCTTCATCACTTAAATAACAGCCAATTCTATTATAACTATTAGTTATTAGTTATTAGTTATTAGTTATTAGTTATTAGTTATTAGTTATTAGTTACTAGTTATCACCAATGCCCCATGCCCAATGCCCCATGCCCTTAGTTTTTTTTTAACCTATTCTTTACTAAAATTTACATCAAATGTATTTAATATGAAAGTTTGTGCAACACTCACAGGGTCTGTTTTAAAATGAAGATAGCGATCGTTCACTATTTGATAAAATATTATTTCATGTTGTTAACTAATAACAGAATCTGTGATTAACGGTAAAGTTAAAGGTGTGTACTTGTATTAACTTTCGCCTATAGTTCTAGGCTATCGCTATGCAATCTAATGCCGAGCCGATTGATTTATTTGCTTTGAGTAGAGTTATCAATACAACTCCATCAATAGTCACGCCAGATACTTTGGTAATTGATGCAATTGCTTTGATGACAAATCAAGTGCAGCTCCCCAAAAACTTAAATAAATCCAATCATTCCCAGGTGGCAGTTGCGTACAGCAATCATCAAGCAGATTGCATATTAGTTGTAGAAGATATTCATTTAGTAGGTATACTAACTTCATCAGATATAGTTAGACTTAGTTTATCGTCTAGGAATTTTAATGAAATAAAAATTGCCGAAGTGATGACGCGGCAGGTAGTATCTTTAAGGCAATCGCAAAATGATGATATCTTCACGGCATTACAAGTAATGCGTCAGCATGGAATTCGGCATTTACCGATTGTGAATCAGCATGAGCTGATAGTTGGGATTGTAACTGAAAGTACTTTGTTAGGGGCGCTAGATTTGGAAACCCTACAGCAGTTAAGTATAGGATGCCAGCAGCTAGAAACAATTGTCGCCAATAATCCGGTAGGAATCTACCGCTTAATCTATCGTGCTGATGGAAGCCTATCGATACCTTATGCTAGCGTTGGTTACCGCCAACTTTTGGGTTTAAATCCTCTTGATATGAGCGCTTATCCAGAAGATGTACTCGCAAGAATTCATCCTGATGATAGAGAGCAGTTTGCACAAGCATTTATAATTGCCAGTCAAGAAGAACCAAAGAGTTCCTATGTGGAATATCGAGTAATTGATGTTTTAGGGCAGATTAAGTGGATTTGCAATCATTTTCGCTGTTTTAATCTTGAAAACGGCGATTTAATTGTGGATGGAGTCGATATTGATATTACTACTCGTAGACGTGCAGAAATTGCCCTGCAAACAAGTGAAGAACGATTTCGCTCTTTGGTAGAAATATCAAGCGATTGGGTGTGGGAAATAAACGAACACAGTTTTTTCACCTACGTTAGCCCAAAAGTCTTTGAAATTCTTGGTTATCACCCTCAAGAAATATTGGGTAAAACCCTGTTTGATTTGATGTCTTCCCCAGAAGCTCAAGGGGTTGATCGGATTATTAGTTCATTTATTCTAAAAAAACAGATATTTAAGAATTTAGAAAATATCAAATTTCACAAAGATGGACATTCCGTAGTTGTGGAAACAAGTGGGGTACCTATATTTGATACCAAGGGAAATTTTCGGGGATATCGGGGTATTGATAGAGATATAACCCAACGGAAACAAGCTTTATATGCATTACAAGAAAGTGAAGAACGTTTTCGATTGTTAGTAACAAATGCCCCTGTTGGCATATTTCAAACTAATGAAAAAGGAGATTGTATATTTGTCAACCCACGTTGGTTAGAAATTGCGGGAATTTCTTCAGAATCAGCAATGGGGCAAGGTTGGGCTGAGGCGTTACATCCTGAAGATAAAGAGCAAGTTTTTAAAGAATGGTATGATGCTGCAGCTCAAGAGCGAGAATTTGCCATGGAATATCGCTTCCGCACCCCAGAAGGTAAAGTTAGTTGGGTGTTTGGAAATGCAATTGGTATTTATGATCAAACAGGAGAAATCGCAGGATATTTGGGAACTTTAACCGATATTACCGAAGCCAAGCAATCAGTTGACAAAATACGTTGGATTCAAGCTTTACTACAAGAAGCGCAACGCATTGCTAGAATGGGGAGTTGGTCGATAGATTTGACTACTTTTGAAAGATGGTGTTCGGAACAATTTTACCGGACATTTAATTTGAATCCCGTGAATCACGGCATCGGCGTGCCCAATATGAAAACTATTATTAATTCCATCGTACATCCACAAGAGAGCGATCGAATTTATGAGATGGAAATGGCTTGTATTGAGCGGGGTATTGCTTACGAAACTGAAGCTCGCTTTTTACGTGGCGATAGTAGTATTGGTTATTTATTTGTCTGCGGAAGGATAGAAAGGGATTCTCAAGGAAACCTGCGTCGTTACTATGGTATAACTCAAGATATTAGTGAGTATAAGCAAGTAGAGTTGGAACTGCGAGAGAGCAAAGAACGCTATTGTTCCGTTGTTAAATCCATGCATGAAGGTGTAGTGATTCAGCAAGGGGATGGTAAAATCAGTTCTTGTAATGCTAGTGCAGAAAGTATTTTAGGGCTATCAGCACAGCAAATAAAAGGACATACTTTGCAGGATCTGCCTTGGCGTACCATCCACGAAGATGGTTCTCCTTTCCCCAATGAAACTCATCCCGCAATGATTAGTTTGCATACCGGTGAGCCTTGTTTGGATACGGTGATGGGAGTTTACAAAGCCAATGGAGAACTTACTTGGATTTCCATTAATTCCGAACCGTTATTTTTACCCGGAGAAACCATTCCCCATGCTGTAGTCACCTCATTTTCCGACATTACCCAACGCAAGCAAGCCGAAGAAAAAATTGCCCAACAAGCCCAGTTATTGGATATTACTACAGATGCAATATTAGTTAAAGATTTAAACGAAACTATTTTATATTGCAATCGCAGCGCTGAGGGGATATATGGTTGGACAAAAGAAGAAATAATTGGCAAGTCAGCCAAAGAGCTTTTATATAAGGAATTTACACCAGAAGTTGAAGAAGCCCTGAGCAAGGTTATTGAAACTGGCTCCTGGCTGGGAGAATTACATAAAGTGACTTCTTCTGGTAAGGATATTATAGTTGCTAGTCGTTGGACGCTATTGCGTGACGAAGCAGGAAATCCCGAATCAATCCTTAGTGTTGACACCGACATCACCGAGAAAAAACAATTAGAAAATCAGTTTCTCCGCATCCAACGTTTAGAAAGTTTAGGAACTTTGGCAAGCGGTGTTGCCCACGATTTGAATAATATACTCACACCAATTTTAGCGATCGCTCAACTGCTACCTTTGAAGCTAAACAATCAGGAGCAAGATTTGAAGCAGATGCTTTCCATGCTAGAAAACAGTGCCAAACGCGGTGCCGATTTAGTTAAGCAAATCCTGACATTCGCTCGTGGTAGTGGGGGTAGGCGCACAGTGCTGCAAATCAAGCATTTGTTAAGAGATATTGAGCAGTTTGCTAAGGGAACATTTCCCAAATCAATTTTAATTGAAAAGAATCTACTCCAAGATATATTGACAGTTTGTGCAGATCCAACTCAGATGCATCAAGTATTGATGAACTTGGTAGTCAATGCCCGGGATGCCATGCCCAATGGGGGAACTATAACCATGGAGGCACAAAACCTGTATATTGATGAAAGCTACGCCAGGATGAACATTGAGGCAAAAATTGGCAACTATGTTGTAGTCACAATTGCCGATACTGGAAGTGGCATTCCCCCAGAAATAATCGATCGCATTTTCGATCCGTTTTTCAGCACCAAAGAAGTAGGAAAAGGTACGGGATTGGGTTTATCTACTGCAATGGGCATCGTTAAAAACCACGATGGTTTTATTGAAGTAAACAGCGAGTTAGGAAAAGGTAGTCAATTCAAAGTGTACTTGCCCAGTAGTCAGGAGAGAAGAATTGAAACTGCACCAGATTGTATAACTCAAATAGGAAATTCTGAACTGATTTTGGTAGTAGATGACGAAGCCGCAATTTGTGAAATTATCAAAACTACCTTGGAAAGTCAGAATTTTCAAGTACTTACTGCTGAAGATGGTATTGAAGCGATTTCAACATATGTTCAGAACAAAAATCAAATTAGCCTTGTGTTGATTGATATGATCATGCCAGAAATGGAGGGAGCAACTGCGATCGCCACTTTACAACAATTAAATCCCCAAGTCAAAATTATTGCCATGAGTGGATTAGTATCTACTGAAACTTTAGCCCAAGCAGCAGGTAATGGTATTCAAGGTTTTTTAGCTAAACCATTCACTAAATGGGATTTGTTGAATACTATCAATGGAGTATTAGAAATCACAGGAACGGATTTAGGGGAATAGGGCATTGGGCATTGGGAATTGGG
>DESS01000038.1:20920-22097 GCA_002361335.1 Richelia sp. UBA3308 | reverse complement strand
GCATGGGGCATGGGGCATGGGGAGATAATGGCGTTTCCTTCGAGAATCTTCTTTGGAATAGTTGTCGAACTCAGGCACAACCGCAGCTTGATGAGTTAGCTCGACGGATTGAGACTGGTGTTAGTTGGGATGATTTGGTTTTGGGTGAGGTGCAGATGCAAACTTTGCAAAGTATAGCGGCTCATATTCGTCAACGAATTCAAGTTTATGAGAAATGGGGATTTGCTGGTAAAGGAAAGCGGGGTTTGGGGATTAGTGCTTTGTTTGCTGGTGTCAGCGGTACTGGTAAAACGATGTCGGCGGAGGTTTTAGCTCATGAGTTGCAGTTGGATTTATACCGTATCGATTTAAGTACTGTTGTGAGTAAATATATTGGTGAAACGGAAAAGAATTTACGGCGGATTTTTGATGCTGCTGAAGGGGGAGGAGCAATACTATTATTTGATGAAGCTGATGCTTTATTTGGTAAACGTTCCGATGTCAAAGACGCGCGCGATCGCTATGCGAATATGGAGGTGAGTTATTTATTGCAGCGTATGGAAGAATACCAAGGTTTAGCTATTCTTACTACTAATTTAAAGGATTCGATAGATACGGCATTTCTTCGTCGTATTCGTTTTATTGTTAAATATTCTTTTCCAGATGGGAAACAGCGTCAGGAAATATGGCGGCGGATTTTTCCGAAAAATACACCTACTTTTGAACTTGATTATGGGAAATTGGCGCGGTTAAATGTGGCGGGTGGGAATATTCGCAACATAGCTTTAAATGCGGCTTTTATTGCGGCGGATGCCGGAGAAGCTGTGATGATGAAGCATATAAAATTAGCTGCTCAAAATGAATATGTAAAGTTGGAAAGAACACTAACTGATGCAGAAGTCAAGGGTTGGGTGTGACTATAGCCATTTTCAGTTGAATAGAATACAAATTATTAACCTCACCCCCTTCCCCTCTCCTAAGAGGATGTTTTAAAAGTATCCGGCGCTTTATTAGCGATTACACAATGTAAACCCGTGGAGACGGGTTCAGCGGTGTGCAAAGCGGTTTGAACCGCCTTTCTCAAGGAATAAATTACACTCCTAAGGATACTGCTGCTAATTCAGGGGTAAAACCCCATTACCAACAATTTTCCTTTATTGCGGTAAATGTAGAGACGCGATATATCGCGTCTGGGACA
>DESS01000038.1:15266-20892 GCA_002361335.1 Richelia sp. UBA3308 | reverse complement strand
TATCGCGTCTCTACAAGCCAATTCGTGAGGTTATTTATAAATCATCATTCCGCTGTTGGTGGTAATTCAATGGGCGATAATTTATCTGAGTTTGAAGGTGTTGAAGGAGTTGTTGAATCTGTACCATCGGTACTTCTTTGAAAAATAGGTGTATTAGCACCAGAATTATTATTATTATTATTATTACCAGTAGAAGAAGATTGATTTTGATTTGATGGAGTAGATTCAATAGTTTGAATTACCACGGATTGAAATTTTTGTTCACCAGCTTTATTAGTAACTTTTAATATAATTGTTTCATTACTTGGGGGTTTATTGAGGGGATATTCGATAAAACCTTGGGTGTTGACAACTCCTGGTGCAGGAAGTAATTCAACTTTAATATCTTCACCTTTTTCAACTTGCCAAGAAAGGGCAATACTGGCATCGCGACGTTGTTTGTTAATTTCAAAAGTTTGTTTTGGGTTGCTAATAACTTCTTCACCGTTAACTTTAAAAGATGTAATTTTTACAGGTGTGGCTGGTTTCGGAGGTTTAGGAGGTGTGGGAGGTTTGGGTTGAATTTTGATAGCTTCTGTTGCTTTAATAATTTCAGTATTATTTTTTCCTTCTTTCAGTAGCGCTACAATTTTAAATGTATATGAACCTGGTTTATTAGCTTTGGTTTCAACCATTGAACAATTAAGAATTGGTTGAGATTTAAGCTTCTCACATTTTTGTTCTAATCCATAAGGTTTACCCTGAAACATGGCATAACGTTGATATTCACTCAAGGAGCCATCATTAGTACCAATAATTTGCAATTCTTTGATTTTACTGGGGTTGGTAATCTGCCAATTTAGACGAATAGGTGGAAAACCAGGGCGGGAGTTTGGTGTTGATTTTAGATCAATTGGGCTTCCAAGTTCTTGATAAGTGGGATTTGCTGGTGAAAAAGTAAGTATTTGTGGTGTATCGATAGGTTTAATTTTAATTAAAGGTGTTTGTTTGATAATTGCATTTTCTTCGTTACCTCCTTTGGGTATTAACGTCATTTTAAAAATGTAATCACCAGCTTTTTCGGCATCTTTGACAATAAAGTTATTACAGAGTAATTTTTCTTCAGATTTATCTTGTTGTTTTGTTAATAATTGACAACCTTCTTTTTTAAGTTTTTGTGGAATGAAAGTATTTTCGTTATCTTTGTAATCTTTGAGTTCAAAAGTTATAGGTTTACTACTAATTGAACCATCAGGGGCTAAACCAATAATTTCAAATTTTTCTACATTAGTGGGATGACTAATTTCCCAATTTAGAACAATAGGTGATACTGCTGAATTATTTTCAAGATTGTTTTGTAAGGATAAATCTGGATTTTTCTGTACATAAGTTGGTTTTGTTGATGAAAATCGATCAATTTTTGGTAAAGGTAGTGGTGTGGCTGGTTTAATTGTAATGGTATCGGTAATTTGCGATGATACGGGTTGTTCAGGATTTTGTTTAGAGAATACTTCTATTTTGAAGGTGTAATTTCCGGCTTTTGTAGCTGTTGTTGGTATATTTATACAGCTTAAATCTTTTTCTCTCTCGTCTTTGTCTTTAACTTCTTTATCTTTCCCTTTATTCTCGTTTACTTCTTTACATCCAGAAAAATTATTATTATTAAGATTATTATTATCTTTATTCTCTTCAATAAAAGATTCTGTTGAAAGTTGTCTATTTTCTGAATTACTTTCTTTTAATTGCTGAAATTTTAATTCTTGAGGAATTTTATCTTTAAATATATAACTTTTCCGATTTGTTTCTTGATTATCTTCTAATTGAATGACAGTAACTTTCTCGACTTCGCTCAGATGAGAAATTTGCCAATCAAGACTAATATAATTCTGGCGTTCCTCTTTTTGTTTACTCTCTTGATATACTTTTTGAGTAGGTTCAAATTTTTCGATTTCCGGAACTGGGCGTGGTGGAATTTCGCCAGGAAAATATTCTTTCAAAATAAAAAAAGCAATTCCACCAATACCCAATAAACCCAACAAAATAAACAGCCATAACAGCCACCAAGCACGAGATTGCCAAATTAACTTTCCTTGAGGTAGTTGTTGAGGTAATTGTGTAAACGGTGTATTTAAATCGGTATTTTCAAGTTCAACATAGAAAGGAATTGCTAAAGGTTTACCTTTCCAGCGACGAAGCCACCATTTTTTTGGTTTTGCTTTTAATGCGACTGTTTGTACTTTTCCTGGTGAAATTAGTACCACAGAAGGTTTCAAGGAATAGCTGAAAATTTCTTCTTCATCTTTGGCTATAATTCTCAATTTCCGGGTAATATTGCCCAAGTTAATTAAATCAACTTCAAATTTTCCCGGCTCCTGGGGTATTTTCTGCTCTTGGGGATGCATCCGCACATCCAAGGTTTCATCTGGAAGAATATGTAGATAAACAATATCCAGCAGCACTAATTCTTCTCTATTGCTGGATATCAAACGTAAAGTAGGAGAATAATTTCCTGCGGGAGTATATTTTGGTGGATGTAATATTAAACTAATTTCACCAGCACAACCTGGATTGAGTTCTAATCCATCGGTTTCTTTAACTAATCCACGAATATCCAAATCACTTTCTGGGTATTTGACAGTGTACCATTCAAAAGTAAATTCTGGTGTTAATTCAGGACAAAGATAAAAACGATCGACTCTTCGGGAACGATTTTCAACAGCTACTTTTATTTCTACTTGTTTTCCTGCTTCTAGAATTAATGGATTAGTAGAAATTGAAATAGGTTGTACGCTAAATCTAGGTTCGTTAGTTCCTAAAATTGCATCTTTATCTGAAGGTAAAACTCTAAGTTGTTGGGGACGACGAAATATTTTACCAGGATATTGATTTGCTGCTTCAACTCTAATTTCATAGTTGTATAAATCAGGTATTGCTGATGAAGGTATTTGAAAATTTAATATTACTTCTTTTACTTCATTAGCATTTAGTATAAGAGGACTTTGTTCGCTGAAATTACACCAGCGTAAAAGTGGTTCTGATTTGGTATCGGTAGGATCAATCCAAATATCAATTTCTGTTTTTTGATTGCTACGATTTCTAATTAAAATAGGACGTTTTAAATTGGAACCGCGTCGAGTTTCATTCTTAGTTCCAGGACGATCTTCGATAAAAATTGGATTACTACTGACAACTTGCATTGTTATTTATTCCTGTACGTTTTATCCGAACTTGATAATTATCATCACCGCTAGTTACGAGAACATAGTCTCCCTTTTCATCTTTCAATGCTTTGATATCAACTGTGTTGAATTTTGTATCGGTAATTTCAAAGATTGTTTCTTTTGTTTCTGATTTTTCTTCTTGATTTCGCTTGCCTTTTAATAAAGACCAAAGCATTACTTTTCCATCATCTCCGGCACTTGCTAAATAACAACTATTTTGAGTCAAAGCAACTGAACGAACTGGTTGTTTATTATGACCATCACGCCATTGTTCTTTAATAATATCTTTAATAATATTTTCATTACAAGATAAAGGTGGAATTTTATTTTTTAAATTATCTTTTTCTTTTCTGGTAGATAGATTCGTTGATAGATTAATACAGTCACGGATTTTATTCATATCCCATAAGGTAATATATCCTCGATTATCCGAACTTGCTAAAACATTATTCACATTTGCGAGACTAGTAATATAATGGTGCTGTCCAGTAAAGGGTTTAAAAGTTGTTTTATTTGTTGTTTTATTTAAATTTTGATTTGTTTTTCTAATTCGTTCATTATACTTATTTGTAAGTTCGTATATTCTTTGATTTTCAGGTTGCCAAACTGCGATTTTATTGTAACGACCTGCAATTACAATTAAAGGATTATTTGAAGTACTTTCATTAATTTCATTAATTGCTAAAGCATAGACAGCATAATTAACTTTTACACTATTAACAAGTTTAGCATTACCATCCGATTGAATATCCCACTGATTAATAGTACTATTAGCATGACCGCTAAATAAATAACGTCCATATTGACTAAAATCAAGGTCAAATACGCGGTTCACATTATTGTATGGAAAATTAATTTTTTTCTCTTGATTTGAAGAAATATCCCACAACTTCACCTCTCCATTTTCAAGCCCAACTGCTAATACATCATTATCTTTTGGACTTTCACGAATAACGCTTACAGCTTTATCAAATTTTGCAATTCTACCTTTATGTTCAACTTTAGCGTATTTTTGGAAAAATCCAATATTATCTTCAACTTGCCAGCGTCGAATAGTGCGATCGCTAGAACCACTAAATACTAAACTACCATTTCCAAAAAATCTCACAGAATTGACAGAAGCTTGATGATAAGATTGTTTATGAGAATGCATCCACCAATTGAATAACAACAACAACGGAATTAAAATTGCTCCACCAAGTTGAATCAAAAAAGGAATGATCGGTAAAATCTTCAACTCCAATATTTCAGTATTAGGTTTGGGAGAAATTTCCATGCTGAATTCTCCAGAAGCAGGATTACTTAAAACAGCAGAAACAGGAAACTGACGGATTTTTTTTCTACCGAACCAATGTCTTTTAACTGCTGCTAACAAATGCATTATTTTGGTTTCGCCAGGAGCAATATTTATACCTTCAGGAACGATTAACTCACATTCTTCTTGGTCTTTTTCTGGAGCTATAATATCTACGTGTTGAGGTAAATTGCTATCATTCCAAAAGACTAATTCATAATCAGCTTTTTGAGAATTATTTTTTTCTTTTCCTGGAATAGTTTTCTTTTTATCAGTACAACTAAACTCTACACTTCCTTTCGGAAGTACTTCTAAAATCCCTTGTTCGCGGGTAGTATAATGACTAGTGTTAGATTTAACTTCTATTGTAAAATTATATTCTTTACTAAGACTATCTATTGGTGGTTGACATGAAAAAGTTATATTTTGCGAATCTCCTGATTCTAATTGTAATTTTGATTGGGTTCCCTTCATCCACTCAGGATTTAATTGCGAACAAGTAAGAGTAATTTCGGAAAATTTTGGACTTAAATTATAAACTAAAACCGGAATTTTAATACTATCACCCGGTTCGACTCGGAATCTTTTCACAGGCATTTCTACCTGTAAAGATTTTAAAGGTCTATTAATTCTTAATTTGATATTTTTCTTAGTTTTTAATTTTTCATATTCTACAGAAAAAACATCTAGTTCCAGGTCGATATTAGTATCATAAGCAGGAATTGGTGCTTTAGTAATTGCTATCTGAAATTTAGTTTCGCTACCTGGTGGTGTTTTGGCACAAATTTCTGGTTCTACACAATACCATTTGATCTGAGAATTTTTATCTACACCAGCAGCAGAAAGTTCTAATTGAAAGCTGGCAAATTTATCGCTATCGTTAAGTACAGTAACATCAAATAAATTTTCACCATTAAAACTCGTATCGGAAGATTCTAAGGGATTATTCGGCGTGAATTCTAATGATTTTTTAGAAAGAATTGCTGTAACACCTGCCATAAGTAAGTACCTTTATAAATAAATAAGGGAGACAAGGAAGGAGACAAGGGGCTGAGGGGCTGAGGAGCTGAGGAGACAAGGAGACAAACTTAAACTCCTGACTATTAATTACCAATGCCCAATGCCCAATGCC
>DESS01000038.1:0-15135 GCA_002361335.1 Richelia sp. UBA3308 | reverse complement strand
TGCCCAATGCCCAATGCCCAATTGTTTTTAATGATTAAGTTCGGTCATTTGTCGCCGTTGTCGGGCAAAATGAAGAATATTGATACCTAATTCTTGAGCCGTGCGAATGTCATTTCGTTCAAGGGCTATATTTTCATTTATTCCTGCCCAAGCGTCAGATAAATCCCCTTCTACTAAAATTATTCCTCCTGCATTCCATAGTTGGATAAATTTAGGATTTATTCGAGGAATTCGAGGAAATTCTACAAATAAAAACGGTTTAATTCGTAATGGATGATTTCGATTTAATTCTGATAATATAGTTTGAAATTTTTCTTCAATTAGTTGTTTGATATTTTCTGGTAAATTGGATGTTTTATCGTGAGAAATTTCGATAAAAACAATACCACCTGTTTGCAAATAATTTTCCAGAGTTTCTAACTCTTGTGAATCAATATTGAGTGCTTGTAAGGCAGTCAGAAATACTAAATCATATCCCGAGATTTGTTCATATAAATTTACCAGTCCAATCTCCGTGTCTCCTTCCAAACCTGGATACAGACTTGCAACAGATTGCATTAAGTAGTAAAGTTTATCGTAAGCTGCATTCACTGTTGTCGCTACTCTGACAACAGATTGAGGTCTGGCTTTGGCTTGGGGACGGTAACGAAAGTCTAATTCGTTAACATTGGGAAATAGTACATCAATTGGGTTTTGAAGTTCTATAGTACCGGGTTCCAACTTGATACGACATAGTTCTACTTCATTTTCTGTGGGTGGACTAGTTTTTTCATCTAAGCGAAACCATTCCCGAATCAAGTCTGATTTTGCTGCTTTTTCTGAATGTTGCGGCTCTACATAGCTCGCTACTAAGTACACTGTTAAACTTCCCGTTGTCGGAGCTTGGGTAGCGATTCGGAAAGTGCGATCGATCAATGGATCTACAATTATCGGATTCCCCTCCAAATCAATTGCAATTCCAGGATTGATTTCTAACCAACGCTTATCTCGAAATCTCGCTGGGGCTTCGTATGGTGCTTCAATTACTCTAACTCCCAAACCGCAAACTATTCCCGGTTCATTCAAAGATTGGTAATGCAGGTTTTGACGCTGGCGATGGTACTGATGAGCTACTTTCCAGCGTTGAGCGTTGATCATTAAGCTGTCATATACGTGAAGGCGCTCTAGTGGTATGGGTGATGGAGAAGAATAAAACGAATTAACCATTAGTTGTTAGTTGATAGTTGATAGTTGATAGTTGTTAGTTGTTACTCATTACTCAGATCAGTTGTTGGTTGATAGTTGTTATTTATTTTATGATTTCCGGCAAATTACTTACTATATAATCCTATTGTAAAGATGACGGTTATTAGCAACATAACCCTTTTACTTCTTACTTCTTACTTCTTACTTATTACTTTGCCATCCCTCTGGATTGAAGAAACATAATTCCCATACCAACAGATTTGAGATAAAAAGCGATAAATCAACATTCGTTTTGCGTACCATTGGGCATAATTGTTTTACACAAAGAAGCACCATCTAAGTTAACTCCGCTTAATTGTGCACCTCTAAGGTTAGCTCCATCCAACTTTACTTGATTCAGATTTGCTCCATTTAAATTGACATTGCTGAGGTTGGCATTTTTGAGGTTGACTTTTCGGATGATAGCCTTGCTCAAATTAGCATTTTCTAAGTTTGCACCACTCAAATTGATTTTTTCAAGATTTGCACCATTAGCGATCGCACTGTTTAAGTTTGCACTACTGAAGTTGATTTTTTCAAGTTTGGCGTTTGTCAGGTTAGTCTGTTGCAAATTAACTCTGATAAAATTCGCCAATCGTAGATTAGCCCCTATCAGTTTACTACCACTTAGGTTAGTATTAAATAATTTTGCCTTCTCAAGTTTGGCGTAACTCAAATCCGAGAAGCGCAAATCAGCATCTTTCAAGTTTGTACCAACCAAGGTAGCACCATTTAAATTGCTGTTGTGGAGAATAGCTTGACTCAAGTTAGCATTTTTTAGATTAGCATTGCTAAAATCAGAACCACGCAAATCAGCATTATTCAGATTTGTTTCTCTTAGGTTGGCACCCGAAAGGTTAACATTCCGTAAATCTGTAATAAACAAGTCAGCTTGACGCAAATTGGCTTGACTCAAATTACTATCACGCAAATCAGTCTTGCTCAAGTTTGCCTTTTCTAGATTAGCTTGTTCTAAATTGATTTTTCTTAAGTTAGCGCCACTCAGATTAACTTCTTGTAATGAAACTTTACTTAGATTGGTTTTTTCACCAGGTTTATTAATTAAATGCCAAACTAATGACCATTTTTCATCTAGTATGGTCTCATGGTTTATTTTACTGTTTTGTAAATAGGCTCCTCTAAGGTCTGCACCTCTAAGATTAGCACCATGGAGTTTTGCATAACGTAGGTTTGCTTGATTTAAATTGGCATTCTGTAAATATGCTCTCATCAAGTTTGCTTGTTGGAGATTGGCATCACTCAGATTTGCATCACGAAGATTGGCAGCTTCTAAGTATGTTTTTTGGAGGTTTGCACCTTTTATGTTGCACTTAACACAATCTCTGGTTTGTAAAAGCCGTTGAATATCTGAGTATTTTTCAGCCATTGCTTTGCTTGTAAACCATATAGAAGTCAGGAAAAGTGAGTAAATGATATACCTATATTTTCCTATGGGTAATACTTTTAAGCTTTTCATAATGGTGGATTTTTTGTTCGTATTTACGATATTCATTTATGTAATTAATTTATATTGTGTATTATTACGAGCAAAGAAAAATATGCTGAGTGTAAATTTAATTGTAATTAGTTGCAATCCTGGTTAACTTGTGTCAAAGTACTACTGCTATTACTTAGAGCATTTTACAAGTTGCCGTTTTGTACCGCAAAAATTTTCTAAAACTCTTGTGGTACGGGCATCCCTACCCGTAAAATTTACCGATGCGATGAATTAAATATGCTGTATGTAAGATTAAAATTTTTAAGGCTTGGGGTGTCTCCATTGTTTGATTAACACAAAGGCGAATTAGAATATGGTGAAGCGCATTTATCAGTTGGTTGTGATTAGCTGCGGTGCTTTTAGCCTTTTGACGCAATATAGTAGTGGTGTTAGAGCAAATGAGACTACATCAGAATTTGATTATAAGAATTTTGAATTCTGGGTAGAACAATGTAAATCGTTTTTTGATTTACAAAAATACACTGAAACTGTTGCAGCTTGTGAAAAGGCTATTTCGCTTAAACCAAAGAAAAACAATGTCTTGATGTGGACTATTCGTAGCAATGCGCTGTTAAAGTTAGGAAATTATGCCGAAGCTGTAATTTCCTACAATCAGGTTTTACAAATAGAGCCGAATAATTCATTTGCATTGACTCAAAAATGTCAAGCTTTGTCGCAGATGGGAAATTATGAAGATGGAATATTATCTTGCGAAAAAGCATTGCGAGTTAATGGTAATTGGGGAAATATCACACCAGCTACGGCTTGGTACAATAGGGGTTTAGCATTAAGAAATTCAAACAAAAATCAAGAAGCTATTATTTCTTTTGAACGCGCTATATTGATAAAGCCAGATTATTCCCTAGTATTTGCCGAAAAATGTGGAACCCTGAGGGATTTAAATGATTCAAAGCTTTATAAAAATGCGATTGAAGCTTGTAATAATGCGATTAAAATTAATGGAGATTGGGGAGAATCAAATCCGGCGATCGCTTATAAATATAAAGCAGAAGTATTGACAAAATTGGGCAAGTTATCGTCTGCGATCGATGTTTATCAAAAAGCATTAGAAATTAATGCTGACGATGCCATGAGTTGGTACGAACAAGGAAAGCTCCAGCAAAAATTGTCAATGTACGATAAAGCTCTGGCATCTTATAGTATGGCTGTTCAAGTTAAGCCAAAATTTTCTCAAGCTTTAGCAAGACAAGCCGAGATTCTTAATGAATTAAAAAATTATCAAGCAGCTCTTGAAAGTAGCGATCAAGCACTTGCTGGCGATGGAATTTGGGGGGATACAACATTAGCTTATGTTTGGGTTCAACGCAGCACAGCCTTAGTTAACTTAAGAAAATATGAAGAATCTATTGCTGATGCAGAGCGTGCGATCGCCCTTAAACAAAGTTATGCAGAAGCTTGGAATAATAAAGCTGTCAGTTTGTGGAATTTAGGAAAATATAAGGAAGCTGAAAAAGCAGCAATCAAAGCAACTGGATTTAATTATAAGTATGCTCAAGGTTGGTTTAATAGAGGAAGAATATTAAGTTCGTTAAAAAAATATTCGGCAGCAGTGACTGCTTATGAAAAGGCTCTTAAGGGTGATATCGCGGAAAATGATAATGTTACTCCGGCGATGATTTTGAGTAATCAAGGGGTGGCGAATTGGCATTTAGGAAAATATTTTACTGCTCTTGATTCTATAAAGAAAGCTACAAGACTGAATCCTGAATTGTTTGAAGTTTGGTATAACCGAGGAGTAGTTTTTCTCGAATTAAAAAAATATAATTCGGCACTGGAAGCTTATCAGAAAGCTAATAGTATTAATCCTGATAATCCTTTTGTTTGGACTGGTATTGCTATGGCTATTGCGGGTAAGGGTGATTATCCAAGTGCTTTAAAAGCTGTGGACAAAGCTTTAAATTTAAATCCAAATTACACTCTTGCTCAACAACAACGGGAAATTATTATTGCTAAATTAAAGCCTAAATTAGAAGAGGATAATATAAAAGATGAAATCAAAGATAATAATATTAAAGATAATGAGAATAAAGGCAATAATTAATATTCAATATTAAATCGTTATTTTGTGATAATTAATTTGTGAAAATTATTGTTTTAGTTATTTTTTAGAGTTAATTGTTTCTAGTTAATTATTTCGAGTTAATTTTTGAAAATCAGTGAAATCCAATGATAACAGAATTCAATTTCATTTTACCAAAAGGATTAGTAGATACAGAAGGAAAAGTTCATCGCCAAGGAGTGATGCGGTTAGCAACTGCAAAAGATGAATTATACGTTCAAAAACACCGTCTTATTCAACAAGAACCACAATTAAAAGTGTTTCTGATGCTATCGCGAGTAATTGTTAGTTTGGGTGATTTAAGTATAGTTTCTCCCGAACTTTTAGAAAACCTTTTTATCAACGATTTGGCTTATTTACGAGAATTTTATAATCGAATTAATCAACAAGGTAATGCCGAAATACCAGTTAAATGTCCTGAATGTGGAAATAATTTCAAACAGGAGCTTGTGTTGTCGGGGGAGTAGTAAGCTACCCCTCAAAACAAATGCATGAGGAGGTAGCATGTATCGCTTTTTATTTTAATTGGTCATTAGAAGAAATTTTGAATTTAGAACATAATAGTCGTCGTAATTGGGTTACAGAAATTGAGAAAATTAAGCATAAATAATAAGTAATAAGTAATGAGTAATAAGTAATGAGTAATCAGTAATCAGTAATCAGTAATCAGTAATCAGTAATCAGTAATCAGTAATCAGTAATAAGTAATCAGTAATAACGAATAATACCATTTCTTTATAAAGATGCGCCAAATTTAGCCCATGCTTCCGGGGCTTTGTTCAAATAGCTCCACCATAGCTAGAGTGAGAGCGATTAAGCGCAGCCTCATACAGAATTGGTATAAGTAATGAGTAACAAGTAATGAGTAATGTTTAATATTTAAATATCGATTTTTAAAAATATTATGGTACGGGCATCCTTACCCGTAAGAATATATCTTATTAAGATAAAATCTGCTGTATATCAAATCCGTTTATACTGTTTCTATATAAAAATGCGCCCCTCCCCAGCCTACGCAGGTAGGCTTTGTTAAGATAGCCCCAGCCTTCAAGGCTGTGGGAGATTAAGCGCATTAAGAAACTCCTAATTTTTATTCCCATTCTTGAAATTCATCATTAGTATTCCGAAGCAAGGAATTAAATTGTTGACGACGACTTTCAAAGTTGGCTGCAATGAATATCAAGGCAATTCCAACTAATAAGCCTACTATCCATTTTAAGAAGGGGTAACGCAGGATAAATATTACTAAATGATAAGAAGATGTAATTAAGAATGTGGCGGTACCAATATACAAAAAGGCGCGTATTCTTAATGCTAATCCGGCGAAAATCCCAATCAAGCTCAAAATTCCGGGGATTAAAACTGTATGTTGATGGAATATTACTGCATATCCACAAATTATACAGCTACTTAACATTCGTAACCCATGACGATATCCTTTGTTTTCCGGTTGTTTAAGTAGGGAATCAAATTGAGCTATATATAGTAAGGATACGCCGATTGAGGATATGTACCATAAAGCATCCGTTAAATCTAAATCGATAAACCAACGCCATAACACCCAATTAAATAATGCCAAACTTATGTAGGTAAACCGGAATTTATTTGTGATTTTGGCGATGAAAATATAGTAACCGGCTACCAATAATAAGGAAATGGAATAAATTTGTATTCTGGTTTCCCACAAATAAAATAATGGCAGAAGATAGGCTGTCATTTGCCAGGGTTTTTTTGACCAACCCCAACGCTCCCAGGGTAAAATGTAGAGGACATAAGCGACTATACAGGAAACTCCTGCTATCCAAGGACGTATTTGTTGTAAGACAATGCTTACTGTTGAGGTTGGTGGTATAAAGTATCTGAAACAAGCTATTTGTATTAAACCGATGTAAACCCAAATTTCTGCTTCTGTAATCTCTCCTAGAATTGGTTGCGATGGTAATCGATGGCTTTTTCTTCCTTGAAATATGGCGTAGCTACTTAAAAAGAATCCCGTTGCTAAAGCTAAGTAATTGGCTTCTATGGGATAAGCAATTACAGATATTAATAAAACACTACCCAAAGCCCAATGGAAATGAGCGAATATTTTTAATTCTTTGTGACTTAGATGTAGATAGCTTGACAACCAAGGAGATAATAAACGATAACCATATGCGATCGCAGTAGCTAAAATAGCCATGATAATCAAACCATCGCCAACAGCACCACCACTAGCTTGGCTGAATTGATAAAATAACAGTTCGTATGCAGCAATTGATACGCCTACAAGTCCTAAATACGATAGCGGTTTTAATTTTTGATTGCGCTTGCCGATACTAATTACAATCCAAGCAACAGCCAGTGTAGATAAACCAGTCCAACTATCAAAGGTATTTAAGCGTAGTAATACGCCAAAAAGGGCATACAACAAAGGTAGAATATGCCAGCGATTGGGAAGTGTTACTGGATGGTGCTTACTTTGCAACCAGTTACCTAAAATTTGCGTAATTAAACCCAAAATAATATTAGCGATCGCTATATAAATAAGTTGGGGTGTGCCATCACTGGTGACTTCGTAAACGCCAAATTCTAATATCTCAATCAGATACCATTCCATCAATTCCACACACCAACCAATGCCGTAAAATGTCCAGTTTGTGGATTCGTAGAAATGCCGGAAGGATAAAGCTACTAAAATAATGACTGTAGAAATTGCATACAATACAACATTTAATTCAGCAAAAAAGTAAACCCATACCACTACTAAACTAAGTGATAACAATTCACAACCACAAAGGGTACTAGCCCAGAAATCTGTAGCCACAGCATATATATTTGCTAATTCCTTTCCTCCCTGCAAGAATTTACGACTTATCCACAAACACAGAATCGTCATCGCAGTAAATACAAACCAATCAGCAAACTGTAGCGCTACATTTTCCCATACCCCAGCAGCGATGAAACTTAAACCAAATAAAATCGTAATTACCGCAGCTTGTTTGTTTCTTAAATATCTCGTATTCACAAACATCACCGCCGTACCCACGGCTAAACCGATTAATCTAGTTCCCGGCAAAGGTAAAATTAATAACTGAGCCAATGCGATCGCGAAAATACTAATTATTTGCTTATTTTTTCCTGCTTTTCTGTCGCGACTAGAAATAACTGTCAGGGTTACCGGTGTAACTAACCAAGTTAATCCCCAACTACCTTGATTTACATCAATACCATTCCAAGTAGATTCTACATTTGTGAATAACAGTAAATAACTCAAACTCCCAAGCGCCAAACCAATATGCCATGCACTACGTCGCCAAACTCCATCACCAACACTAAATAACCATTCCCCTACCATCACAACTAAACAAACAACCGCCCAAATTTCTCGTGACAGATTAGGGAAGAATAAATCTATCCAAGAGAAAAGAGTAACTATTGCGCTTATGTGAGTTAAGTAGATAAGAGCATGGGCGGATGGGGGGATAGCAAGAGAAGATACAGCATATTTCATCTTTATGAGGTACATTATCACCGGCAGGGATGCCCGTACCACAAGAGTTTGAGAGAATTTTTTTGTACATAATTTACTCGCAAAATACTGTATTTTCTGAAAATGGCGGTGGGTGACAATGAAGAGGGTTATCGTAGATAAAAGTAAATTGATCGAACGTAATGTCGGATTTACAATAGCGATCGCAGTTAAAGTAATTCCCAAAATTAAGGTTAATATTTCGCCAAAGCTTGCTAAATTACCTTTCTTCTTACTCCCTTCCCCCTCTGAAATTATCGAAAAACTCTGCGCTCCTCTGCGCTTACCTCCGCGCTCCTCTGCGTTTAAAAAATAAAATTCCCATACCAACCGATTTGATATAACATGCAACCTATCCGTAAACGCCACCATAAAAATGATGTAGGGAAATAATCCTACACTCAATAACGCCCAAGAATAATTTTCTGAATTGGTAAATTCAATCGCAGTTGTAAGAATCGAAGCTTGAAATTCATCAGGCAATAATCGCCAACCCAACCAAACTGACTGTAAACCAACAGCAAAAAAAACAGTTAAATCCCTTTTTAAACTATATAAATCCAAACGACTATTAAAAAACCATAAACCCAAACCGCTAACAACAATTGCTTGTAAAGGATTACTTTCAAACGTCACCAACCAACCGAGGAATAATAAGACACCACCCAGTATTTGTGACGGAAGAATAGGGAGATGGGCAGATGGGGCATCACTAACTTCTTCCCCTTGTCTCCTTGTCTCCCTTTCTTCTTTCAGCCTTAACCAAGTTATCAACCAACCACAAATACCAATAGCTAAACCCAATTGAGTAACATCTACACCCACACCAAAAATTGCTCGTAATAATACCAGCATCAAAGCGTAAATAATCACCGCAACCGGCGCATTTTTTTCCCAAATACTTTGAGATAAACTTCTTTTTTCTTCACTTTTTTCTTCACTCTTTTCTTCCCTAACAGATTGAAGATTTTGAAAAACGGTAATTATAGTTGTTCCGATAACAGCTAAATAAACTGCAATTAAGGGGAATCCCCAAAACTTCCAACCCCAATGCAGGTAACTCAATCCTAAAATATTTATTAAAGATAATTTATTAACTGGAACACTTCCGCTAAATATTGACTGCTTAAAGAGTAATGTAGTTATTCCCGTTAAAATAATTGTCGCAATACCAACTAAAAGCCAGTTTATCGGATTCTGCCACAAACCAAAACTATCCATTGCCCAGAAGTTGACTGGAATCAATAGCATTGTGACAATACGCAAACTGTCACTCGTCAACCGTAAATTTGCTTGTTTACCACTCCATAAACTAAATCCCCAAAAACTCAAAGTGTAAGCAAATAAAATCCCATATTGTAAAACAGCCGTAAATCTTTCCCACTGGCTCGCAGCAAGGGCACCAGAAGAAACAATTACAGAAAACATTCCCAGAAATAGCAACCAACGCACGCTTAATTCCGCCCTTAGCGATCGCCACATTGATGCAAAAATATTTGGTGTAGTAGATTCCTTGGGTTTTTCCCCAGGTAACTTCCGTTGAGATACCCTCTTTCTCTGTGTTTGAGGTACAGTTTGAGGCTGCAGAGCAACCTGACAAACTAGATATGCTCGAGATATATCCCTAACATAAACATCAGATATCAAATTCAAGCGCAACAATTCATCAAGCCCCTGCAATAAATGCGGATGTTCCGTAGGAAGCGTGACTTTAAACTTAAGTAGGCGGTTTTGGGATGACATAATCCAACTCACCCTAATAATACAATAATTACATCATTCCTTAGATGGATATATTATTGTGAGTTGTTTATGACACTTCAGTAGCTGAATTAAGTATTTATATTCACGTGTAACAAAAAACACTATCTTAATCTAAAAATGGACGGGCCCAATGTATTTGAGAGTTATATTTTTTAACCCAGTATTGTAGGGTGTGTGACGGCTATAAGAACTTATCAACTCTAAGGAAATAATTTACTTAATGCCGTCACGCACCAAGACGTTGCATTGCAACATCTTTATTAATTTAAAGCAATAACGCAACTTCAAAAAAACTATAAATTGGATTTATCAACTTCGCTATTATTCAGGTCTAGATTCAGAAATATTTTGAGCGACATTGCTTCTCTTACCTTTCAACAGTAAAGCTGTACCGTAAATACCCACAGCCAAAGTACCTAAGTAAGTATTTGGTTCGGGGACAGTTTCTCTCCGAACAACTTTATAGTCGCTTAAAGGCTCAATCCCAAACGATGCAAAATTATTTGTTGAGTCAAATGAATCAACACCTAGACCTACAGGGTAAGAATCAGGGTTATCAGAAAGTTCTGAAGGATTACCCGTGTAAAGTACACCAACATTAATTAAACAGGTAAAAGGAGCTTCTGCCGAACATCCACTCGGAAAAACAAGACCACTCAGATTTCCCGTTTCGACGGAAGGAATATTTGGAATAACTTCCCAATCCGCAACTTGATTACTCACGTTAAGCTGTGGTCTTTCCGGTGATCTAAAAGAGAAGTTAGATACAGCATTAGGATATAAAATGCCTGGAAATCCAGGAGTTGAAATCCCTAAAGATGGAACGAGAGAGGGGGGAGTATCTGTATCCAAGGTGAATGTTCCTTCTGCACCGTTTATAGTAGTAAAGCTGAAGTCTAATAGAGAAGCCTGGGCTGGCTCTAAAGCTACAGTTCCCATCGAAACAAATCCAGAGAGAGCAACAGCGAAAGACAACGCTTGTTTATACATGATGAAAAGTAATTAAAAATACAGCTATTAGAAAAACTAATGTAATGAAAGTAGTATTTGTATTCTCATTAGTTAGTCATTCATCTATAAAGAGAGTATCTTTTTTTATGATAAATTGCTATAAACACTGAGTAAAGTTTCAGTTTGTTTTATATAAACCTTGTATATAGTAAATTTCCTGAAGGGGTGACATAAGAGCTAGAAAGTAGATAATATAACCCACATTCCACACCGAAAAATGTAGTACCGGTTATCAATGATAATAAAGTATAAAAATAGACTTGTTATCTATTTTAAGGTGTAGTACGCTGCAGACACATTATATTTTTCAACCCCAGGGATGCTCCCTAAAATATAAAAGTTTTCCGGCGTTGCCTACCTCGTGGCGGAATTTAAATGTAGAGACGTTATATATAACGTCGAGACATCGATTTGGGTTATCCAAAAAATCAATTTCATACATTCAATCAGCAACGCCAGTTTTCCATATGTATTATATTGTAATACAATACATCTAGTATTGAGAATTTTAAGCCTGTTGCTTTTTCCTAGCACTGACTGTAATAAGACTACCCAAGGCTATAGGAGCCAGTAAACCTAATAATCCATTATGTTCTGGTACTGTCTGTACGGGAACAGGAAGGGGTCCGTTACCGCTACCATTTGTGATATTATTACTAGCAATATAAGTACCACCAGGACCGCTTGGTGGTTGACTAGTTTGCCAAAAGAAGGTGATTGTTTCTGGGTTTAAGGTATTAGTATTCCAGCCTTCTCCACCGGATACAGTCCATCTTAAACTGCCATCTTCAAGTTGTTTGATATCGAAACTACCATCAGAGCCGAGTGCATTTTCTGCTTGGGAAAAGCTATAGCCTGCAACACCATTAAATCCAGAAGCATTGAAGCCTAAACTAAATTCATTGACATTATTGAATGCGATCGCGTTTTCTGGTGCGGGAAATGGAGCATCGTTGGGGAAATCAACACCAGGTGTGACTTGATGGACGTAAGTATAAATTGTCCCTTGTGGATTCTCTGGTGGTACACAGCTTGTAAAACCAGGGGGACAAGATACGCTGCTTGTTAAATCTCCCAACCCTTGATTACTAGGATTAACTAAGGATGTTTCAACTTCTGGTCCAACAGGTCCAACTATGGTAGCACCTAAACTTAAATCGTCAAAGTTCGTCGCTATTATCGATGCAGCATTAGCCTTTTGTGGCAATAAACCGAATAAACTAAATGCAAAAAGTATGGGTAAAAATTTTTTGTTCATGAAAATAATGGTAGTAGAATTACTGTAATTAAAAGACAACTAATGAACTAAGTAAATTCATTGCTGCGGTATGTAGATTAATATAAAATTAAATACTTAAAATTTGCTGAGAATTGATGTAATCTTTATGGAAGATGTACAAGAAACATCAAAAACTGTATTGCCGCACAAGGGGTATAAGCCTTTAGGAGACTGTATAGCTCTCAAAGGTTCGGTTGCTTCTTGGATTGGTAAAGTTTTTCGGAAATCCTCTGACTTTACTTATAGCAAATAAAGTTATATTACAGTGGAAAAAATTTCATGAACAATAATTACCCAACAATCAAACAAGGCTCAACAGGTCCAAATGTGATTAGATTACAACAGGACTTAACACAGCTTGGTTATTATTCTGGTGCGATCGATGGTGATTTTGGACCGGGTACAAAACAAGCTGTAATTAATTTTCAACAGGCTCGAGGATTAATTGCTGATGGAATAGTTGGCCCAAATACATGGTCAGAAATAAATAAATTACTTTGCTCTTCCTACACGGGAGATCAATGGCGACGGATGACTGAGTCAGAGGAAATAGAGGAAATCAGATCCTTAATTGATAGTCGCATGGGTGTAGCTGCATTAAATCAGCTAGCATTGGAAGGTTTTGTTGGTTTTGGTTGTACCCGCAGTTTTTATGTTAGTCAAGAATTTGGCAGGTTTCAAACTCTAATGCGCGTAAAATGCGATCCACCAAGAGGTGCTTCTACGGCGATTGGTTATCATGAAATTCGAGTAATATTCAATCGCTTTGAAGATAATATTGAACGTTTTGATATAGAACGTGTTTCTGAAGAAACTGGTCGTCCTGTAATCCAACTACCTGATTAAATTTTTGCAAGTTGCGTCAAATCTAGGCGCTACCATTGATCGAGATAATTAGACATTAATAGGACTTACGCAAGTGGCATATTTTGCTCTAGTGGTGCTTGTACACTGATTAATTATTAAAAGAATAATAAGGCAATGGGTGTACGGCACCAACCAGGATCTTGTGACACTTGCGTAAGTCCTGATTAAATAAAATAATACCATTATCACAACGGTTGTAGAGACGGGGCGCACTGCTACGTCTCTACATTTGTCATGGGAAATTAATGAACTAAGTAAATAGACTACTGTGGTATCTATATACATGTAAAATAAAATACATAAATATTGCTGAAAATTGATGTAATATTTATGAAAAATGTATAAGAAAGATAAAAAACTCTATTCTCGCACAAGGGGTATAACCCTTTAGGAGAGTCTATAACTCTCAAACCTTGGTTGCTTTTTGGATTGGTAAAGTTTTTCGGGAATCCTCTCACTTGACTTGTAGCAAATAATGTCAAATTACATTGGAAAAATTTCATGAACAATAATTACCCAACAATACAGCAAGGTTCAACAGGTGGTTATGTATTTAGATTACAGCAGGATTTACAACAGCTTAATTATTATTCTGGTGCGATCGATGGTGATTTTGGACCGGCAACAAAACAAGCTGTAATTAATTTTCAACAGGCTCGAGGATTAAGTGCTGATGGAATAGTTGGCCCAAATACATGGTCAGAAATAAATCAAATACTTTGCTCTTACTTAGCACAATATCAATGGCGACGGATGACTGAGTCAGAGGAGATAGAAGAAATTCAATCTTTAATTAATAGCCCTGTTGGTATAGGTGCGCTAAATCAACTAGCCTTAGAAAGTTTTAGTGGTTATAATTGCACCCGCAGTTTTTATTTTACTGAAAAATTTGGCAGGCTTGGAACTCTAATGCGTGTGAAATGCGATCCACCAGGGGGTGCTTCTACGGCAATTGGTTACCATGAAATTCGACTATTTTTCAGTCGCTTTGAAAATAATATTGAATTTTATGATATAGTGGAGCGTCTTCATGAAGAAAGTGGTCCTCCCTTAATCCAACTACCTGATTAAATTTTTGCAAATTGCGTCAAATCTAGGCGCTACCATTGATCGAGATAATTAGACATTAAATAAAATAGTACCATTAACACAACCGTTGTAGAGAGGTAGCAGTGCTACGTCTCTACATTTGTCATGGGAGATGTCTATTACTGCTTCCGTGCAACTTGTTGAACAGCTTCCAAATCTAAACCCAACTGTTCGGCAATTTGTTCAACGCTTATTCCCGCTTGTAACAACAAAGGTACTGCTGCTAGTTTACCTGTTAATTCCCCTGCTTGTTGACCTTCCTCTCTACCTTCCTCTTTACCTTCTTCAAAGGCTTCTTGATAAACCCGCGTTTGCTTAAGTTCGTTTAATCCTAACATGGCTTCTATTTGTTCTCTACCTAAATAAACTCGAATAAACAACTTTCTTAGTATCTTTATATCCTTGTACTTCAACAAATACAATGGGTAAATCTGTCGCATAAGTCGGAGGTAAAAGTATACCATCCATGGGAAAACTAGTTTGTTTGATTTCAAGTGAAGCAAAGGTGTATGTTGTATTTCTGGCAGATTGTCTGCCAATAAGTTCAAATACAATCCCTGGATCTGCTTGGAATATTTCGTAGAAAAGACTATCGGTTTGCACGAAAATTACACCCTAAGATAAAAAATCGCATTTACTTGTGGGAGCATCCTTTAAAGAAACATTATTTTTATTAAACGCTGTCGTAGCGCGGAGGGATGCTCTGTTTACTTATAAATAAAGCACGCTCGTTTATATTTTGAGTACAGTACTATATTTTAAAAATCTTGTGGTACGGGCCACAGATGCCCATCCAAATGTACTTCATAAAGATG
>DESS01000037.1:10873-18593 GCA_002361335.1 Richelia sp. UBA3308 | reverse complement strand
CGTCTCTACATTTACCGCAATAACGGAAAATAAGAGGGTAATCGGGTTTTATCCCTGAACGGTTACGCAGTATCTTATTAAGGGAATAGGTTTCTCATGCCAATCTTCCTTTAATTTCTTCTGCCAATTTATCCAAGGAAACTTCAATTTGTTCCCCGGATTTCAAATCCTTCAAATTGGACTTTTCTGCAGCAGCTTCATCAGCACCGATAATTACACAAAATTGAATTCCTTGTTTATCAGCTGATTGAAACTGCTTTCCCAAACCGCGTTTATCAAAGCTAGTAATGACATTAATTCCAGCTTGACGCAATTGTTGAGATACCTTTAAATAAAGTGGCATCAAATCAGCTTGTAAATTCACCACCATTACCTGGGCTGGTGTAGCGGATAAAGCTTTTAAAATATCGGCTTTTAATAATCTACTCATTAACCGAGTTAAACCAATAGAAATTCCCACACCAGGCATTTTTTCCCCTAAAAAAGTGCCTACCAACTCCTCATATCTACCGCCAGAACAAATACTTCCTAAAGCTTCATGTCCCAACAAAGTTGTTTCATAAACAGTGCCAGTATAATAATCTAAACCGCGAGCAATAGATAAATCAATACAGTAACGGTTATCCGCAACTCCTAAATCACGAACTCCAGAAATAACAGTTTCTAATTCATTGACTCCCAAATTAAATTGTTCGGCTTCCGGCATACCCACCGCAAGATGTTTTAACTTATCCAATACTTCATTCACCGAACCCTTAATATTAATAAAATCAATAATCTTCTGAGTTTGTTCTAAGGAAATACCTTCCTTTTCCAACTCTTTTATAACCTTAGTTTCACCAATTTTATCTAAATTATCAATAATTCCCACACAGGTTTTAATCTTCTCCTGTGTAACACCAACCGACTCAAAAAAACCAGTTAAAACCTTACGATTATTGATCCGAATCAGAAAATCACCAATATTAACCGCTTCAAAAATCTCAGAAATAATCGCAGGCATTTGAGCATCATAAAGTAAACTCAATTCCCGACGGGCAATAACATCAATATCGCACTGACGAAACTGACGAAAACGTCCATCTTTTGCTCTTTCACCGCGAAACACCACATCCATTTGGTAACGGGCAAAAGGAAAAGTCAAATTATTTAAATTCCGGGCAATATAAGCCGCCAAAGGAACAGTTTGGTCAAACTTTAACGCCCTAGCTTCCGAATTATTATCATCGGATTTACTCTTACCAGATTCTTCTTTCTCAGCTTGTTTATTCGGCGGTAAAATTGGACTAATACCGTAAATAATATTATCACCTTGATTTCCCTTAGCTTGGAGAACCTCCAAACGTTCTACAGCAGGAGTTTCAATCGGCGTAAATCCATAACTTTCATAGACTTTACGGATAGTATCCATTAAATAAGATTCCAACCGTTTTTCACCAGGTAAAAATTCTGGAAAACCGCTGGGATTTGAATAATTTATTTTCTCGGATTTAGGCATATTAGTTGTTAGTTGATAGTGGTTAGTTGTTACTCTTTACTCGTTACTCATTACTCATTACTCATTACTCGTTACTCATTACTCTTTACTCGTTACTCATTACTCGTTACTTATTAAACCACCAAGGGTCATAATTACTGTTAGTTTTAATCAAAAATGCTTTTTTCCGCATAAACCTTGTTAAAGCTGACACACCCATACGGGAACTTCCTAAACCGGAAAACTTGAAGGCATTTTTTTCAGCTTCATGCATCATCACTGTTAAACCTGCATCATTAATATTAATAGCACCTGCATCGATTTGACGGGCTATTTTTAATGCTTCGTCTCGCGATTCTGAAAATACCGCCGCACTCAATCCATAAAAGCTATCATTTGCTAATTCTATGGCTGATTCTACTGTAGAAAAGGACGCAATGGGCATAATTGGACCAAATGTTTCTTCATTCATTACCTTCATATCATGATTAACTTCGGTAATAACTGTCGGATGACACCACCAACCACCACCTTTTTCTTCAACTTCACCACCACAGTGAATTATCCCACCTTTTTCGATTGCGTCTAATAAATGTTCGTTGATAATTGCTGCTTGTGTTTCCGTAATAATTGGTCCAATTTCTCCACTGTTTAATGTCGGATAAGCAAGCTTTAACTTATATGCTTTAGCTACAAGTTTATGATAAAACTCTTCCAAAATATCTTCAGCAACATAAATTCTTTCAATTGAAAAACATGATTGTCCGCTATTAAATACAGAACCCCATAAAATAGCAGAAGTAGCTAAATCTATATTTGCTGATTTTAAAACAATTGCTGGGTTTTTTCCTGCCAATTCTAAAAAAGCTGGAATTAAACGTTGTGCTGCTGCGATCGCAATTTGTTGTCCTGTTTCTATACTGCCTGTAAAACAGATTAAATCAACATTATCTACCAAAATTTCCCCTGTTTTACCATTTCCCTCAATAAAACTTAATATATCCCGCAATTTTGGTACAGTACTGACAGCATTCATCAAAGGTGCCATAAATCGCGGCGTAATTTCGCTAGGCTTAACAATTACTGCACAACCGGCCAATAATGCTGGAATAGTATCAATAGTAGATAATAATAAAGGAAAATTCCAAGGACTAATAACGCCAACTAAAGCATAAGGAACTGCCGTTTGTTGTAGATTAATAAACGGAATTGAAGTGCCTTTTTCAGTGTCTTGTAACAACTTTGAACCCAACCGACACCATCGATCAATACCGGAAAGAAACCAATCAATTTCCAACTTAGACTCTCGCAATCTACCCGTATCAATTACTAAAGCTTCCGTCAACTTATCCCGGTTTGAAAGTATAGCATCCTTCCATTTTAATAAAACATCAATTCGTCCATCTAAACCCAAATCAAACCAATTTTGTTGTGCCCTACGTAAACGATTACATTGCTGTACTAAAAGTCTTTCTGGCGGTGGTATAATTACGTAATCGTACTTTCCCGTGCGGGGGTTGCGGATTTCGATTGGTTTGGACATGAAGAAGTTAGGAGTTAATATTTAGTAGTTAGGAATAAGGAGTTAGGAGTTGAGAGTAGGAGTTAATAATTGCCTTCTTTCCTTGTCTCCCCATCCTCCCATTCCCTACCTACAATTCTCCAATGATTTTTAAAGATAACCCGGTGTTGGAGTTTATTAATTTTCCCACCTATTCCACTTTAAAAAATTAGTGCCATCACTTATGGCTAATCCTATTTGATGCTTGCAATCTAGCTCTGTATTTCCACCTTCATCACAGCCAACATAGTACATTCTAAAACTACCATCAGCCATTGGGACTACACAAGGCGTTCCGACTGCATGTGCATCCCAACCTCCAGAACCTTTAGGAGCATGGGTAAAAACTGAACCGTTTTCTTCAGAGCCTAACTGTTTTTTCCATTTAATTCCATCATCTGAAATTGCAACGCCTATGGAAAAATAAGAATCTTTATTAACCCCTTCATAAAACATTACATACTGACTATTTATCTTCAATATATGACGAGTCCCAAGACCATTTTCGTCAAAACTACCAGAAACACCAGGGCCAAGAATCTGACCGATTTTTTCCCATGTAAATCCATCAGTTGATACAGCCAAACCAATAAAAAATTGTCTTGTTTCCAAATTTAAGGTATGATAATACGTTTTCCAAGTATTATCGTCATCTCGTATAACGTTCGGCATGGTACAAAACAAAGCATCAAATTCACCAGCTTTGCCTCGGTCTAGAAAAGCACCTTGGAATGGTCCTTCTAATCTTACCCAATTAATTCCATCACGGGAAATTGCACAACCAGGAAGCATATGAATTCCTTTTACATCAAATCCGAAATTCTCAATAATTTGATTTCCTCCGAAATACCACATCCAATAGAGATTATCTTGGAAACATACGCTGGTTACGCCTACATGAGAAGAATCAAAGCGATTGGGATCTGGATGTGGTTCAAAAACTGCTCCCATTGTTAATGGTCCTTTTATTCGCTCCCAATTTACTCCATCAGAGGAAACTGCCAAACCACAGCGACCTGAAGGTAATTTTACTAAAGGGTCGAATTTTCTATCGCGCCCATAGTACCACATTCTCCAAGTTCCATCGGCACAATGTATAACTTCAGGAGAAGATATGTGATCTGAGTCCCACCAGTTTTCTGAATTATTCGTACTCAAAATTAAGCCTGGTTGATCGATTAATGTGTTTTGTTGATTAGACATTTGCTTCTCCAAATTTTTTTGCTTGGTATTGAATCTTTCGGTTTATTGAGATGTACTTTTTAATTAAAAGAATCAAATTTATTCAGTAGCTTGCTGGTACGTGACACTTAACAGCTTAATTTTAAATTTCGTGCTTTCACAAATGTAATTTTTGTGTCTAAGCCAACCTAAAATCAACAATTTTCAATCTTATTTTTTAGACGTAAATACGTGAGGATTATATTGATAAAGCCAATCTTCAAACTCAGATTCATTCATCTCCCTTTGTTGCATTACCTTATTCCTAAATTCGCTGTCATCATAGTAACGATTAGCGATAAAAGCGCTACGAGCTTGAATAATTTGAGTTCTTTCAATCCTACTTTCGTCATATTTAGTTAAAGCAGTTTCAAGATTATCGGAATGGGAAAGAAAATTTGCAAGTTCCCAGCCATCTTCAAAAGCCGTATTAGCTCCTTGACCTAAAGTTGAAATCATGGGGTGAGCTGCATCACCCAAAAGTGTCACTCTACCTCGACTCCAACTTTGTAATGGAAGTCTGTCGCATATTGGTCTTTCTACAATTTTTTCTGCTGGTGTTGCTTGTATAATAGCTTCGACTGGTTCAGTCCATCCAGAAAATTCTTTTAATACACGAGATTTAACTTCTTGAGTGGGAGACAAAGAATCATCTTCCGATAACATTGCTGCACTCCAAAATATATAGCCACCACCAACATCAAAAATTGAAAACATTTTACCCATATTAGAAATAATCGTAAATGCTTCATTTGGTGGCAGTTGTTCGTCTTTGAACTTAATTACTGCACGCCAAGATAAACGTCCGGCATAGCTAGGTAAACCATCTTTTACAAGAGTTTTTCTGACGACAGAATTTATCCCATCACAGCCAATTAATAAATCAGTTTGTAATGTTTTTTCGTTTGCAAATTCTACTTGGACGCTATTTTTATGCTGCTTAAAATCCATACAGCGATGATTGAGATGAATAATATCCGCTGGTAGAAAAGAAGCTAGTATTTCTTGTAATCGCGACCAACGAATATTGAGCATTGGTTGTCCATATTTTTCTAACAGCTTTTGTGGCTGTTGAAAAACCATTTCTCCTGAACTTTTTTGTAGATTAACTTGATTAATTGGACTGCCTGCATGTATCAGAGTTTTAACTATCCCAGGAGTAATTGCTTCTAGAGTATTTAACCCATTTGGGAAAAGCGTCAAACCTGCACCTACTGGTAATAGTTGTTTCGCTTTTTCATAGACTTGTACATCAATACCTTGTTTACGCAAAGCACAAGCAGCTGCTAAACCACCGATTCCAGCACCAATCACGATTGCATTTTGAATTTGTTTATTTTCAGACATAAGTCAAATATTCAGTAATTATAGCTTGGAGCTTAAGCATGAATAACCCAACAATAGATATTGTCAGGTTTCTCAATAATTTAATTTTTATACAAACTTGAATTATTTAACATTAAAAGACAATCACAAGCAAGAGACTTATTCTACAAAAAAAATAAATATGACTAAAATTTTACTCATCGGAGTTACTGGTGGTACTGGTGGAAATGTTGTCAAAGGTTTTCTCGAACAGGGAGTAACCAATTTACGGGCCATAACCCGCAAAATTGATTTAAATCGTCCAAATCATAGGCTAGCGGACATCGGTTATAAATAATCATCAATAAGATTTAATGACGAGTATAAGAACGCTCAAATTTTGTTTGTAATTTACCTGCTCCAATAGCTAAAGCAATCATTCCCAAAGCGATGCAAACTGCTAATATTTGAAGCGAGTTAGCATCAGCAATTATTGCAATTCCTGCAAGAACTATTGCCATACCAATAAAAGTTTTTTTAAGTTGAATAGTTCGCTGATATGCTCGATTACAGGAACTACATAACTGGGTGTGTTGCGACAATCTATCAACGATATTTTCCTGATTATCAAATCCATCATTGTCTAGATTTTTAGAAGTAGTATATCCTTGATAATAGGGCAACTGAGAACCAAATTTATCCAACCACTTGCGGTATTCAATTACTAATGTATCTGATGTTTTTAATGGTAAAAATACTTCTTTTAAACTTTTGCCTAACCTGTTAATTTGTAAATTTTGTCCAACTAAAAGCTCCATATCACCTTCTAATAAATTGTTTGTTTGTAGGTGATGTATCCAGCGAGGTGTAAGGTTGATGAACCATTTAAGACCACCGATAAAATTTCGATGTAAAATCCGACATTTATTTTTACCTAAAGGAATTGAATATAAAGCAGTTCCAACATCATAAGATTTATCTTTTATTTGAATAGTAAACTTGTAAATAACTAAGTTAGGAGCAATAAAATCATGTCTTCCCCAACTTGTAGCCGATTTACCAGCACCTTTAACTTTAGAAAGAATACCAGAAATATTATTTTCTTCTATTTCAGTTTCTAACGGACGAGCATATTCTTTCTTGCTAATTACGCCATCGTGGCTGATGGGAACATGGGCTGGATCGATGACATTTTCGATAAAATATGTTTGGTCGTAAGGAAGGTCGCGTAAGTAGTTGATGCAAGTTATTTCCGGTTTATCCAACTCAGGAATAATTGGGATATCTTCTTCTGAGGCATTTTCAACTTCTTCTGCCCACATCCAAATGATACCTTGACGCTGCACAACTTTAAATTATTTCACGCAGGCAGCAGTGGGAATTTTAGCATTTGCTTCTAATTGAGGAATATGAAGACATTCACCATCAGCACCAAATTGCCAACCATGATACAAACACTCTATCTTGCCATCAGTTATTTGACCATCGGAGAGTTTAGCTGCACGATGAGGACAACGATCGGTTAAACATATTAGATTTCCTTCTTTATCTTGGAATAATACTAAAGGTTCATCATACAAAGAAAAGCTATAAGGACGATTTTTCGGTAAATCTTCTACAAAGCAAACAGGATACCAACACAGCTTAGGATTGAATGTTTGTATTGCTGGCGATGTTGATGCTGCTGGATTACTATCTACTATCATTAATAACTCCTAAACTAATACCAATCTATTTAACAGATTTCTACCATATTATTTTCCTAGCTAGAGTATATCTTTGAGTATTTACCTCATAACAAGCTTATCTCGTTACCAAATAGATAAGTTTTCTTTATTTGTCTTTAAATACAAATCTAAAGCTTCTCGGACTGTAAACTCAGTTATAGCAATCCTTATTTTAAAACTCTTGTGGTACCCAATAGCCCGTCCAAATATACCGATAACTCATATGAAATATGCTGTAATTTATTTTGCATGATGAATAATCGGAATTTCAATGATAAATTTAGTTCCTTTCATAGGAGTAGAATCAAAAGTTAATTTTCCACCATGTTTATCAGTGACAATTTCATAACTAATAGATAAACCCAATCCAGTACCTTTACCTACTTTCTTTGTAGTGAAAAACGGGTCAAATATTTTTGAATGTATCTC